>JAYVJS010000272.1:0-3896 GCA_043769075.1 Gemmatimonadota bacterium
CTCCACGCCCTCAACCGGAACACCCGGGCTGGGAGCCGGCGGAACATCCAGGCACACTACGACCTGAGCAACGAGTTCTTCGAGCTGTTCCTGGACGACACCCTGACCTACTCCTGCGGGATCTTCGAACAACCCACCGCCACGATGGGCGAGGCGTCGCTCGCAAAGTACGACCGGCTGGCCGCCTTAGTCGACCTGGGGCCCGGCGATCATGTCGTTGAAATCGGCACCGGCTGGGGCGGATTTGCCCTCCGGGCCGCGACGCGATTCGGCTGCCGAGTCACCACAACCACGATCTCAGCTGAACAATTCCGGTTCGCGACCCAGCGAGTAGCCGATGCCGGACTCGCCGATCGGGTCACGGTCCTCAACCGCGACTATCGCGACTTGGAGGGGAAATACGATAAACTCGTCTCGATTGAAATGATCGAGGCGGTCGGGCATGCCCACTACGACCGGTTCTTCGCCAAGTGCTCGGATCTGCTCGAGCCCGACGGGCTGGCCGCGATTCAGTCAATCACCATCCAAGACCATCTCTACGAGTCGGCCCGCCGGGAAGTGGACTTCATCAAACGGCACATCTTTCCCGGCAGTTGCATTCCCTCGCGGGCCGTGTTGCGGCAGGCCGCTGAGCGAACCGGGCTGACCCTGGTCCGGGCCGACGAAATCGGGCGCCACTACGCCGAGACGCTGCGCCGGTGGCGGGCCAGCTTCCGGGCCAGCCGCGACCGAATCACGGCGTTAGGCTTCGGTGACCGGTTCCAACGGCTCTGGGACTTCTACTTCTGCTACTGTGAGGGAGGGTTCCTCGACGGCGCGATTGGCAACGCGCAGCTGACGTTCGCCAAACCGGCGGCCCGGGACCGGCTGATCAACGCCCCGGCCGTCGGCCGGCCGGAACTGGTGGCCGGATGACCGCACTGCTCAGCGCCGGCCTCGCGCTGGCCGAACATGGGTTGGTCCCAACACCCATCCTCCGCCGGGCTATTCGCGGTCTCTGTGACGATCGCCTCGACGAGTTGAAGACCGCGGGCGGACTGGATCGGTTCGTCGCGACGATTGAGGGGGCGCCGATTGCCCCGGTGCCCGATCAGGCCAACGCCCAGCACTACGAAGTGGCCAGTGAGTTCTTCGCGCTCGTCCTCGGCCGCCAACTCAAGTACTCGTCCTGCTTCTTCGGCCCCGGCGTCGCGACCCTTGACGCCGCCGAGGAGGCCATGCTGGCGCTGACCTGCGAGCGGGCGATGCTCGAGGACGGGCAAGATATCCTCGAACTCGGCTGCGGTTGGGGGTCGCTTTCGCTGTATCTGGCTCGCCGGTATCCGCGGTCGCGGATCGTGGCGGTGTCCAACTCGTTCCGGCAACGCGCCTTCATCGAGGCCCGAATGCTCCCGAACCTCGAGGTACGCACCGCCGACATGAACCGGTTCGCTCCGGGCCGACAGTTCGACCGGATCGTGAGCGTCGAGATGTTCGAGCACATGCGGAACTGGCCCACCCTGCTCGGCCGGGTGGCGACCTGGCTCCAACCGGCGGGGCGGCTCTTCGTCCATGTATTCTGTCATGCCCGGGAGGCCTATCCGTTCGAAACCGAGGGCACCGACAACTGGATGGGGAAATACTTCTTTTCCGGCGGGATGATGCCGGCGTACGACCTCGTGCCCCGGGTGGCGCCGGCGTCGCTCAGACTGGAGGAACGGTGGTGGGTCGATGGCACTCACTATCAACGGACGGCCGCGGCATGGCGCCGGAATCAGGAGAGTCGCCGGGACGAGGTGATGGCCGTGCTCCGGACTCACTATGGCCGGGGCGCGGGCCGTTGGTACCAGCGGTGGCGGATGTTCTTCCTGGCCTGCGAGGAGCTGTTTGGCTATCGGGGCGGTGCTGAGTGGGGCGTGGGCCACTATCGCTTGGTCCGGCGCTGAGAATTCGGTGATACCGGCCTGAGGGCCAAAGACGACCTTCCCCCCCACGCATTGATTCACAACGTCCAGCGCGGTCCAACTCGGGGCCGCTCATCGGACCACGGAATCTCAATCAAGGGGGCTCCCATGAACGCCAAGATCGCCGCGATCGCCGTCGTAGCTGCACTCACCGGCTGCCAGGGAGCCGATCCAACCTCTCCCGACCAGGACTTGAGTCTCCATCGAGGTCGGGGCGATCGCGACTGGAGCAGTCGCTGCGTCACCACATTCGTGTTTACCGGGCCGGCCTCGCTCCATATCACCGGGATGTGCCGATTCGAGGACCTTGGCTCGGCCGCACTCTCGGCGGACCAGACTCTCGCTGCCAACCCCGATGGCACCCAGACCATCGAGAACGTCAGTACCTACCAGTTCCGGCACGGAACCCTCACCACGAAGTTCGTCGGGCAGGGTCAGTTCACTTCGGCGAGTCACATAGGTTTCAGCGGAACTGAGACGGTCCAGGGCGGCACGGGTCGGTTCAGTCGGGCGCGGGGCGCCGGTCATTTGGAGGGCAGCGCCGATGTGACCGGGCCAACCGGTGGCGAAGGACTCTATAGAACGACAGGTCGTTTGGATCGGGTTCGAGGGCAACGCTAGCCGTGCGGCTAGAGACGCGCCCGTCCTGCTAGTTGCTTCGGTCTGCCCGGCGGCGCCCGGCGGCGCCGCCTCGCCCTGTCGACCACGGGACGGTAATTCCCCCGCCGTTACCCGACGGAGCCGGGCCATCACGGCCGGCCAGCCTCATCGGGGTGTGCGAGCCGGGAGGCGTTGGCAAAATGTCGCCTAACGGGCGCCGAGGCTAGACAAATCGCCGTGCCGGGTCGTAGGTTGCAGCGTAACCACCTGCGACGTTGACGCTACCGAGTGAGCAAGACCACAGATGCAAATCGCCCAGGTTGCCGTTCCCGACGATGTTATCGACCTCGGCGTTGGACAACCGGCCCCGTCGCTGCTCCCGACCGACCTGATCAGGCAGGCCGCCGGGCACCGTTTCTCCAATGACGCGACCTTGTATCTCCAGTACGGCGCCGAACAGGGAGACGGGTACTTCCGTCGCGACCTCGCCCAATTTCTGACTCGGTCTCACGGGTTTGCCGCCGAGGCCGGCCGGCTCTTTATCAGCTCGGGCGCCTCCCAGGCCCTGGACCTGATCTGCACGTTGTTCGTGCCACCGGGCGCGGTCGTGTGTTGCGAAGAGCCGTCGTATCACCTGGCCCTCCGCTTGCTCCGGGACCACCGGGTCCGGATCGTCAGCCTCCCCACCGACGACAACGGACTGATCGTCGAGGGTCTCGACGAACGGTTCACCGCCCTCCGCCCGGCAATGCTCTACCTGATTCCGACCTTCCAAAATCCGACCGGCGCCACCATGCCCCGCGGACGGCGGGAGCGGATCATCGAGGTGGCCCGTCGTCACGGCGTCTTGGTGGTGGCGGACGAGGTCTATCACTGCCTCAACTATGGCGACTCGCCGCCGGCCTCGTTCGGTGCCTATGTCGCCGGCGGGGGCGTGATCGGGCTCGGCTCGTTCTCCAAGATTCTCGCCCCCGGCCTCCGGCTGGGCTGGGTTCAAGCCGACGAAGAAACCGTGCAGCGAATGGTGCAGGGCGGGTTGCTCGACAGCGGGGGCGGATTGAATCCCTTCGTCTCCGGCTTGGTGCGGTCGGTGCTGGAGCTCGATCTACTCGAACCCCACCTCGATTTTCTCCGGGCCACGTTTCGGGACCGGATCGTCGCGATGGCCGATGCGCTTCGCCGGTATCTGCCCGGCGCGGCCTTTGCCGTCCCCCAGGGCGGTTACTTCTTTTGGCTCCGACTCCCTGACGGCCTCGATGCAACCGCCCTGCTGCCCCACGCCGAGGCCGAGCGGGTGGGTATCAGGCCGGGAGTGCTGTTCTCAAGCCAAAATGGTTTCCACGACCGGCTTCG
>JAYVJS010000273.1:0-13853 GCA_043769075.1 Gemmatimonadota bacterium
GGCGATCGCCCGAGGAACTGCCCACTCCAACACCGACCGCCGCCCGCACAGGACCGAGGAGAAATGCAGCGTTAGGTGCGATTGATCAGAGGTTCCCTAGCCGTGTCTTGTCGTGCTGGGTGTTTCGCCTTACTGTTCTTGATAGGGTCCTTACCATAACAGGAGGTCTCCATGGCCCGTTTGCTCGTTACGGGTAGGACCTAATGCGGGAACGCCGGGAGTTCCTCAAATCCGCCGGCGCGGGGCTGCTGGCAACCCGGGTGAGCCACCGCCCGGGATCGCCGCCGCACTCGGTTGAGGATTGGTACCAAGTCCGAGGGGTCGAGCCGCCGCGATTTGGCCGGAAGAAAGCCGTCACCGGCAAGCAGGGCATGGCGATCTCCTCGCATCCCATCGTCACCCGCACGGCGATCGACATCCTCCGGGCCGGCGGCAATGCCTGCGACGCGATCCTCGCCGCTTCGGTCGCGCAGACAGTCGCCGAGCCGCACATGACGACGATCACGGGCGTCTTGAGCATGCTCTACTTCGACCGGGCCACCGGCCGGACGACCTACATCAATGGCGGGATGAACGCGCCGCTCGCCAAGCTACCGGGTTTCTCGCCGGCCGATTTGCGAACCGGGCGGGGCGCGGGCGTGCCGGGATTCTGGGGCGGTTTCGAAGCCGCGCTTGCCCAACACGGAGCCATGGCGCGCTCGGCGTTGCTCAAGCCGGCCATCGATCTGGCCCGGAACGGTTTCCCGATCCACCCGTTCCTCTATGCGGAGATGTTCGCGCAGCTCGACACCATCGGGATCACCGAGGCGGGGCGCCGCATCTTCATGCCCCAGGGCACCCTGCTCCTGCCGGGCGAACTGCTCCGCCAGGCCGAGGCGGCCGACACCCTGGAGCGGTTGGCCGCCGACGGCACCAAGTACTTCTATCACGGCGAGTTCGCCCGGAAGTACTGCGAGGTGGTGAAGGCGGCGGGGGGAGTCATCACGCCGGAGGACTTCGAACGGTACGAAGCCCGCCACGATCAGCCGGCCAAGAGCAGCTACCGGGGCTACGACGTGATCGCCTCGCCCCCGCCCGACAACGGTGGGACTCACGTCATCGAAGCGCTCAACATGATGGAGCTGCTGGACATCCCGAAGTGGGGTCCGGCCGATCAGTCGCCCGACACGCTCTACCAAATGATCCAGATCCACAACGAGGTCTTCACGGCGGGTGGGCGGCAAACCGACCCGGCGAGCCACCGGGTGCCGCTCGAGGTGATCGTATCCAAGGAGTACGCGCGGACCCGGCTCGATCTCCTCCGGATGGGCGACCCTCCGGCGGCTGACAAGCCCGCGCCACCCCCGGGGAGCAACCATTTGACGGTGGTGGACGGCAAGGGCAACGTTGCCACGGTGCTGCATTCGGTGATGGCGTTACCCTGGAGCAACGGGCTCTTCGTGGGCGGGTTCGGGATCGCCGCCTCCGGAGGCCACTTCCTCCGGGTCATGCCGAATCCCGGCGATCGCGCTTCCGCCTACGTGGCGCCGGTCCTCATGTTGAAAGGCGGGCGGCCGGTCCTGGCCTGTGGGTCGCCGAGTGTGGGGTTGCTGGCCAACATCCTCCAGAACATCGTCAATGTCTTCGACCTGGGAAGCGGGATCGAGACAGCGGTCCACCGGCCTCGCTTCGGCGGCGTCTATTTGGGACCGGGGAACTACATCGAGGCGGACGTCCCCGAAAAGGTCCGAAACGCGGTGGCGGCCAGGGGCGTGCCGCTCAACGTCTGTAGCCCGTGGCACTTCATGAACGGCAGCTTCGAGGGCATCGTGCTTGATCCGACGAGTGGAACCATGTCGGCTTGTGGTGATCCCCGTCGGAACGCAACGGCGGAAGCGGTGTAAAAGGGTTTCGGCCGGTCAGCACTCGCCCGGACCTTCGAGGAGGCCGGAGGAGACCTATGAGCGAAACCCACCGAATTGCAGACCTGATGATGGCCGTGGTGGAGGGCGACCCGTGGCACGGCTCAAGTGCCGTGGCGCTGCTTACGCAGGTGTCGTGCGAAGAAGCGACGTCACGCCTCGCGCCAGGCGCCCACTCCATCTGGGAACTCGTCCTTCACATGACCGGGTGGGCCGACGAGGTGCGAGCCCGTCTCGACGGTAAGGCAGCGGGTGCGCCGAGGGCTGGTGACTGGCCTGACATCGACGAGGTCACCCCGGCGGCGTGGGCACGAGCACAGAGGGACTTCGCACAGAGTCACGCCCGGCTGGCCGCGGCGCTTCGGGCGACGCGAGACGAGCGTCTCGACACACCGGTGCTCGATCACCGCGACGCGGCCGCCGGCACCGGCCAGTCGCACTACGCCACCGTTCACGGGCTCGTCCATCATACGGCGTACCACGCAGGCCAGGTTGCGTTGCTGGCTCGCTTGGCGGAGTCGATGCGCTGTGGGTGAATAGACGAGACGCTTGTGATTATGACAAGCTTGTATTTTTCCGACCCGAAGCCGTTGGCTCCGGCCGGCCCGAGCTGGCTCTCAGAGGATGAGGATGCCGCTCGGATACGGGAGCCCACTAGCTCGGCTTGACCACCGATGGCCGGTGTCGGCCGATACGTAGAGGCTCCCGGTTTTGTCGGCGAGCGCGACCGTCGAGCCGCGGGTGGCGATGCAACCAGTGTCGACGATCCCGTCGGTCCAAGCGGGCAGGCCGCCACCGACGACCGCCAGTGAATCATGGCCATCAACCCGTCGCCGGTAGACGGCGCCTTGCGCGGCGAAGTGGTCTGTCGACGCAGAGACCAGGACGTCGTCGCCCGCAAACGCGACCGCGGAGCAATAGCTGGCATGCAGGCCTGCCTGTTCGACATCCCAGGTCGCGCCACCGTCCTGACTGGCACAGAGCCCGATCGCGGCGGCGGCCATCACGATGCTTGGACGGGTCGGGTGCGCGCGGACCTCGTGGACGTCGCTCTCGACGCCGATGGTGGGTCGCCAGGTGACGCCGCCGTCGGTCGATCGCGGGATCCCGCCGACATGGACGTTCGCGAGAAGGATCGCGCCGTCCGAGGTTGCGGCGATGGAGCGGATCCCGAGCGGCGGGCCCACGCGCTGACCGTCGATGACTGCCGAGCCCGCGTACCACGTCTCGCGCCCGGCGACGGTGTCGAAGCCGCGGAGTGGTTCGAATCGTCCGTCTCCGTCAACGCGTAGCACGCGGGCATCGTCGGTTCCGACGTAGACCGCGTCGCCGACAGCCACGCAGCACGAAAGGTCCAACTCCGTTGTCGCGATCGTGCTCCACAGACCGGCCGGGGTGCGCCGCTGCAGCGAGTGTCCGTTGACAATCGCGAGCGTGCCGTCCCGGCCGTCGGATGCGATCGCCCGGACCGACTGACCGCGGAGCTCGTGGTCAGTCGTTTTGCCAGCGACGGCGAACACGCCATCGGACCAGGTGGCCACGAGCACGAGTGGAGTCGTCACGACTGCGCTCACCGCAACCAGATGATCCGGTTGTTGCTGTTGACAGGCCGCCCGTCGCCGCCCGTGAGATAGAACGACGTATCCGCCTTGATATTCACGACGATGACCGAGCGCGTTGGCCGCTCGGCGGTGCGCACGGCGGCGGCTAAATGCTGTCCATCCGGTGACCACACCGGGAACATGGCGTCTCCGCCGGTCAGGATCTGGACGGCCGGACCGCCCGCGACTGGTACCGCCCACACCTCGCCACGCTGGACGAAGGCGATGCGCTGGCCGTCCGCGCTCACGGCCGGCATGCTGGCCGTTGCCAGCCCTGGTGCCAGACGACGTACGGCGCCCAGGTCGCGGTCGATGATGAACAGTCCTTCGTTCCTACGCGCCTCGTTCACTGATGCGCCGCTGACGACCAGTCCGCCATCAGGGAGAAACGCGGGATCGGTGTAGCCGCGAAAGGCTGCGAGCTGACGACCCGTACGATCCGTTACGATCACCTGTTCGCCGACCTCCCGGTCGAAGAGACTCCCCGCCTTGAACCAGTTTGCCACGGCCACTCGAGCGCCGTCAGCCGAAATCGCCGGGCGCAAGTCGCGGACATCGGGCACCGGTGTGTCATTGAGCATTGCGAGTCGGGCGCCGGTCGAATCGGCGATCTGTGTCCGGAGCCGACGGTCGACGTGGAAGAACGTGCTGTGGGCGTTGGCAGCAGCGATGCCATCCTCGAACAGCACCCGGTAACCGCCGCTCGCGAGATCGAGCGCGAAGACCCTACCGAGATACATCGTTCCCTCGTTGGACTCCGTCGTGACGATGCGGCCGCGCAATCCGCCGTTCATCGTCCTGGCCGGCTCCCGCGCCGGGCCGGTGGGTGTCGCGGCGCCCGTCGAACCACCCCCACGATTCTCGCACTGGACGACGGTACCGCCACCCGCATCGAAGACTAGCGCGGAAATCCCGTTCTTCACGAAGTATTGCATCGGTTTCAGTGACTTGACGTCACCGGCAATGCTGAACTGTCTCGAGCTCTGATCGTATCGATAGGTCCCGCGATCGCGGGTGCTGGTCACGGTGTATCCACCACGCCCATCGAGCACGAAATCGAATGGCACGCGCGTGATCTGCACCCCGTTCGGCCGCAGCTCCAGCTCGAGCCCTTGCGTGCCGCGCACCAGATTCGTCTGAAATTCGTAGACGGCCTGCACCGTGGTGATGAATGAGGTACACTCGTAGGTGCCGGCCCGCGGCGGCGGGGTTTGCGCACTGACGGCGCCGCCGCAGAGCAGGAGCCCAACCTGCAGGCTCAGCGGACCACGATGGTATGCTCGCATACGGACTCCTTGGGTGAGCCGCTGCGCGACGCAGGCCGTCGAACGAGTCTACCCGCGCACGCCATGCCGGTTCGGGGTAGGCAGTTCACTTAGGGGTGATACTCACCCTCGTAGGGCAGGTGGCGTGAGCGAAAGCCCTTGTTGTCGCCGCGGCTCAATATTCGTATCTGAGAACAAAGAAGGGGTATTCTCTTGATATGAATTGATGAACTGGTTGTGGGACAATTTAGCTCTAGATGAACCGAAATGTGAAGAAGCAAGCGGATTCTGCTGCTTTGGGGAAGGCCATGGTGGAGATTGCGGGGGGCGCCACCGCCCATGATCAAGCTGGGAAGCAGCGCGACCTTCGATTTCGAGTCGCGAGAGTATCGCGATCTGTTCGCTCGGTCGTCGGCCTCCGCGTGTCAGTACCCAGTATGGCTATCGGCCTTCTGTCGGCCTTGGCAGTCTCGCATCGAGGTTCCAGCGTCCGTTGAGCGTAGAGTGCCTAATCTCGGCCTCACCCGGTCGACCCTCGACTCGGCCGGGTGATACTTCAGGCAGAGCCGACCCCCTCTGATTGGAGCCCCGGTGCGTTCCCACTCCTTGCCATCATCCAACTCGTGCCAGCGGTATCCCGCGCGCAGGACCACCAACGCCGGGGTTCCCGTCCGACCGATGGTGCTTTCATACTTCCCGGCAATGTTGACGAGTTGGCGGCCGCTGCTGTTCTTTGGGCTCGTTGGCTGCCGGCCGGCGGAACCACCGGTCGCCGTGCCTAACAACCACCGAACGCCGGCCGGCCGCCGACGACGGCCCCGCTCTCGAAATCGCGGCGTTCGGCGAAATCGGTCGGGCGCCATCCGTGCCTGGGCCGTTGATCCGGGGTTCTCTCGGTGAGCCGTTGCATTTCTACCTTGAGAAGGCGTACGATCTGGCCACTCCCGGCGTACGACATGACGTGGTGACCTTCCATGGACTCAAAAGGGACAGGGTGACCGTCACCCTCGATTACGATTTCAAGAGGCGCTAGCAGTAGGCTTCAGGTGGCAGGGGCAGATCGCCCCCGCGGTCGCGGGCCCTTCGCGCTCACCCACCCCCTGCTCGGGCTTGCCGGTACACGCTCTCGATCAACGGCGCCAGCGTGTACTGGTCGAACCAGTACCCAAGCCAGGCATCTGATCCGGCGAATCCAGCGCCGTGTTTCGTGAGATCGATGCGGGCCGGGACCGAGTCAACGGGCACGCCGGCTTGTGCGAGCGGCGTCACCTGACGGACGGCGTCGCGCATCAGGGCCGTGAGCCGGTCGAGAAAGACCCGGTCACGCTGCGGCAGGCCATGTCGCGGTACCAGCACCTCGAACGGAATCGCGCGGATCCGGCCGATCGTCTCCACCAGATCCGAAGGGAACACACTGATCATGAATGGCACCGGTTCCACCACGATGTCGCCGGTGACTAGCGTCCGCTGGCGGGGGAGCCAAGCGACAAGATCCCCGGTGGTGTTGGCGCGGCCAAGGTAGCGGAGTTCGATGGGCACATCGGCATCGGGAAGCGTCAGCGTGTCGGCGAAGGTGCGCTTCGGCAGGACCAACTGGGTTCCGGCGACGTCCGCGAAGCGGAGCGCGCGATTGTCGATGAGCGCTTTGCGCCAGCCGGCCCGCTCCTCCGGCGTGGCGGCCTTGGCCAGTTGGTCGCCCGCCAGTTGATCCATGTTTGCGCCGAGCAACCGGATCCGCTCGGCCTCGTAGGTCGCGGAGGGCGTGCGGGGAAACGTTGTCATCAGGGTGTCGATATCGGCGGCGGCGTTTCGATGGGCGACGATATCAACGCCCGGCCACGCCGCAACAATGGCTGACAGGCCGAGATGATGATCGCCGTGCCAGTGCGTCACCACCACGGTCTTGACCGGCTTCGGACTGAGGCCCCGCACCAGCTCGACGATCCGGTGGCCCGATCCGGGGGACACGCCGGCGTCGACCAGCACCAGGCCGTCGCGTTGCTCGATGACCACTACATTGCCCACCACCCCCGCGAAGTTCGGCTCCGCCTGCCGGAGCAGGTGCACCTTGGGCCCGAGTCGTTCAGCAATCTGGACGTATCCGCGGGCCTGTTCCCGGGCACTCTGCCCGCTGACCGGGCCGCCCGGGATCGCGACGAGCCCCGCCATGAATGCCGTTAATACGCCTGACCGCATTGAGACACTCCGAGGGCGGGGCCGCGCCGCATCGCGCTGGTCGAGGTCCGTAGACAGCTCTCCTTGCCACAGCGCGCCCGCCGCTCCGCCCGCGAGCAGGGTCCCTGTTGTATCTCTTTGGTTGGAGGCTGTGAGCGGCTGTTTACAGCTAGATAGCCAACGGCAGGTTCCGGAGCCGAACACCGGTCGCAGCGAACACCGCATTCAAGACCGCCGGCGCCACCGCGGGTACGGGCGGCTCACCGACCCCGAACGGCCGGATCGGACTGTCGACGATGTGGGTTTCGACCACCGGCATTTGACTGATTCCGAGGATCGGATAGTCACCAAACCCGCTCGTCACTGTCCGCCCTCGCTCGAAGCGCACCCCCGGGCCCAACAACGCCGACAGCGCCCAGGCAACGCCGCCTTCGAACTGCTTCTCGACCCCCGCGCGATTGATGACTTGTCCGCAATCCACGGCGCTCACGACCCGGAGCACTTTGATGTCGCCGGCCGTGCCGACCGACACCTCGGCCACCTGCGCCACCATCGTTCCTTGGTGATACTGATTGCAGGCGATCCCGCGACCGGCCCTGCGGCCGGCATCGACCGCCGGCAGCGGTCCACCCCACCGGGCCCGCTCGGCCGCGAGCCGGAGCACCGCGCGGAGCCGGTCGCCGTTGGGGTACGAGCCGGTCCGGCGAGTGACCGTGCCGGGCGACGGGATCAACGACAGCCGGAGCGCCACCGGATCCGCGCCGGTGGCATGGGCGATTTCGTCGATGAAGCACTCCCGGGCCAGGACCGCCGCCGGATAGGCCACCGCCCGCCACGCCCCAGTCGGCACCGGCGATTCCGCCAATGCCAATTCGACCCGGAGATCCGGCATCGAGTAGGGTGAGTCGAACCCGCCCCACGGATCGCCGTCGGCCGCGGGATCATTGGCGGGGTTGAACGCGCCGAACATCGAGAGGTGGAAGTCGGCCACGCGATGACGCCACGCGATCGGACGCCCCGCCTGGTCAAGTCCGGCCGTGAGCCGGCTGATCTGCGCCGGGTTGTACATGTCGTGCTGGAAGTCGTCCTCCCGGGTCCACACCACCTGGACCGGACCGTTCACCGCGCGTGACACGAGTGCCGCCTCGACGATGAAATCGCTGGCGATCCGGCGCCCGAATCCGCCGCCCAACCGCATCACGTTGATGACCACCCGGTCCGCGGCAATCCCGAGCGCTGCCGCCACCCGGGCTTGGGCTCCATTCGGATTCTGCATCCCCGCCCAGATCTCGCAGCCGCCGTCTCGAACATCGGCCACGGCGCTGAGAGGCTCGATTGCGGCGTGAGCCTGCCACGGCCAGCGGTACTCCGCCTCGATCCGCCGGGCGGCACCGGCCAGGGCCCGCTCCGCGTTGCCTGCCGTTCGGGCGGTCTTGCCGCCTTTCCGCACCGCGGCCTCGAGCATCCGCCACGCTGATTCATTGTCGAAGCCGGCGTTCGACCCCTCGTTCCATTCGATTTCCAACGCCTCGCGTCCTTTGATGGCCGCCCAAGTCGTCTTGGCCACCACGGCCACCCCCGAGGCCACCGCCACCACGCCCGTCACGCCCGCCACCGCAGTGGCCCGTTCCGAGCCAAACCGCCGGACCGTGCCGCCGTGAGCCGGACTCCGAGCGATCGCCGCGTATTGCATGCCGGGCACCCGCATGTCGATGCCGAACACCGTGCGCCCGGTGGCGATCGCTGCCGTGGCGGGCTCCGCGACTCGAGTGCCGAGAAGCCGATACTCGGTCGGGTTCTTGAACGGAGGTTCCTTCGGCACCGGCAGCTGCCTCGCGGCTTCGACCAACGTCCCAAACCGAGCCCGCCGCGACGAGCCTCGGTGCCGGACCTCGCCGGCCTCGGTGAAGCAGGTCTCGGCGGGCACCTGCCACGCGCTCGCCGCCGCGCTCACCAGCATCGTCCGCACCGCGGCCGCGGCGAGCCGGTGGGAGTACCACGCATCGGTGACGCTGCTGCTACCCGAAGTGCCCATTTCGGTAAACTGCGGCCCGGGTTTGGCCTGGGTGACCCGGACCCGGCTCCACTCGGCGCCGAGTTCCTCGGCCATGATCATTGGGAGCGCGGTCGTCGCCCCCTGTCCCATTTCCGATTTATCGAGCACCAGCGTCACGACGCCGTCCGCGGCTACCTCGATCCACTGATTGGCCGCCAACGCCGGGCCCTTTGAGGGGCTCCGGCACCCGAGATGAGGGAGGGCAACCACCAGCACTGCGGACTGTTTGAGGAACTCGCGCCGCGAGGTCATGAGCTAGTCTCGTCGAAGAAGGGGGATACCGTCCCTACGGGTGCGGAGGCCTGTGGGATTCCACGTCCCGCTACAGCCAGGAGTATCGACCTCCTGTTGCTGGGGGCCTACCCACTCGAGAACATCCGATCTCCTTCGCCCTCAGCGACCGAGTCATCCCGCACCCAGCGTGACGAGAAGGCTCTGGATCAACGGATTTCCTTTGGCCATCCCGGCGATGGTGCCGCCGTGCCGGTTGCCGGGCAGTCTCACGTCAACGCCGGCCGCAACCAGCGCACGAATCACCTTCTCATACTCGCGGGGACCGTGACCGCAATGAACGGACCCGTAGGCGGCCCACCCCAGGGGTGCGGACCGGTGATTGTCGGCCCGATCGTTCAACGCGCATCGTCCCGTGGCCAGAAGTAGGTCGACCATCTGGCCATGGCCGATCCAACATGCCTGGTGGAGTGTCGTGCCGTCGTTGGCACGGGCATTCACATCAAATCCGAGTTGAATCATCAGCTTGACGGCATGCGGACGATTCAAATGCGCGGCGGCCGGCAGAAGGGAATGCTCCTGCGGTGTGACGCGCGAGAGAACATCCGGATCTTCCTCGATGATCCGACGGGCGATTGCTTCCTCGCCATCCCACGCCGCGTCGAGAAGTCGCGACGAGGGATCTTGGTGCGACTCGATCAGCCTGACGATCGATTGGTGCCCCGCCCGTCGCGCCAATTGAACCGGCGAGATGTACCACCCGACCGTCCAGCAGTAAATGCTGGATTTGGGGACGGGCGCATAGCCGTCGAGGTTGACGCGGGCGCGGAGTGCACTGGGGTTTTCTTCAATCAATCGCTTGGCCAGATCGATCGTGCCTAGGTGTGCAGCCTGGTAAAGATCAGCGGCCGCGCCGCGGCGGATGAGATGGGCGCAGATGCTGGGTCTTTCCATTAACGCGTACATCGCGGCGGTGGAGTGGTGGTCGGTACACCGCGCGTTGATGTCGGCGCCCTCGGAGAGGAGAAGGTCGACGATCTCGACTGAGCTCGCCTCGTGGAGCGGCGTCTTGCCGTCGCCGCCTCGTGCGTGGACCAGCGACGCATCGGCATCGAGCATCGAACGGAGTTCGTCGAGCCAGCCAAGCCTCGCGGCGACGTTCGGCGTGAGCGTCGCGCCGCGTGAAAGTAAATGTCGAACCGTCGGCTCATCGGCGTTGTCGATCGGCGCGTACGGGCCGTTGGCCCACTCGGACGTGAGGTTCGGGTCGGCACCGAACTCCAGCAGGAGATCGATCATCGCGCGATTGTTTCCGACCATGTGAAGCGGTCGGCCACCGAAGTCGCCGAGCGGCGCATTGATCATCGACCGAAGAAACGCACTGTTGGCAAGTTTCTTTCGAAGCGTCGCGACATCGCCCGAGTGGAAGAGCGGACGCATCGCTAGCAACTCCGCCTGGCCGGCCAGCTCGACGAGTGTGTGCCAGCTGGCGACGCCGGCCTCCCGCGCGATGACCAGTTGCGCATCGGCCAATCGAAATACCTGTTGATCTGGAAAGACGGTCCGCACTCGCGCGACCGCGGCGGCATCATTCGCTTGGATATCGCGCAGCAGGTCCTTGGCGAGCCGATGCTGCTGCTCGACGTTGCGTGGATCGGAAGACGGAGACACTTCGGAATCGGACATGACGACCTCCTCGTGGAGAGATTGTTCACCGCCCGCGAGGTGAAACGAAAAGGTCGAGTAGTTGTACGACGCACGACACGCTTGTCAGGTGGGCGCAGCCCTTCCCGCGGGACCGGGGGCGGCCTGTGCCGCTCAGGGCAGAAAATAGCGACCGGCCCTAAAGCCGGCCAGGGCGAGCGTTGCCGCGAACGAGATGCGCTTGATCATGGGCACTCCCCTTTCCCGACTTCTCAGATGAGCCCCGATGCTCTCGACCTTCCCCCTAGTACGCCCAACGCCCCAACAGGGAGCTGGGGGCCGGGAACCTGCCGCGGTCTCACCGCGCGGTCGGATCCGCCCCAAGCGCCGGACGGAGGAAAGAGATCAGCAGCGGATGCACTACATCCGCCCGCTCCATGTGGGGCAGGTGGCCGGCCTTCTCGATCGGCTCGAACCGGATCTGCGGGATCGCCTCCCGCACGGTGGCCGAGAGGTCGAACGGCACCGTCTGGTCTTCCTTGCCCCAAATCAGGAGCGACCGAGTGCCCAGCGCGCCGACCCGCGCATAGAGCGTGTCGAGGGCCAGGTGCTTCCATTCCATCCGGGTCGATCGGAGTGCTCGGCCGAAACCCTTGTACTGCATCTGGACCCGGTACTGGTCCGGCCAGGTGGGCCACCGGGCCGGCTCCACGAAGTCCGAGAGCTGGCCCCCCGCCATCCCGGGCAGCGCCATCGTCTCCCACAGTACCAGGCCCAGGCCCGGCAGCTTGAAGTACCAGGGCAACGCGCCGGCGAGCGACCCGGCGGCCGGATCGACCATCACCATCGACCGGGTCCGCTCGGGGTGCCGCCCTGCAAACGCCCCGACCACGATCCCGCCCATCGAGAGTCCCACGATGTCGACCGGATCCTTCCAGCCCAGCGAGTCGAGCAGACCGACCAGCTGGCGGTCGAACAGGTCCACGTCGTAGCTCAGATCGGGCCGGTCGGAATAGCCCCGACCGAAGTGGTCGTACCGCGCCACCCGGAAGCCGGCCGTGGTTAGCGCGGCAAAGGTGGAATCCCAGATGTAGTACGGAGTCGAGAACCCGTGGATCAGCACCACTCGCTGGCCCGAGTCCGGTCCGCCCACCTGGTAGTGGGTCACACCGTCGGCCAGCCGGACGAACTGGCCGGGAGCGGCCTTCCGAGCTGCCTCGTCGAGCACTTGGCGCTCGGGGTTCCGGACGGAGTGCGCCACGGCCAAGACGGCCACGGCAAGGGCGAGCACCACGAGAATGGCTTTCAGCATGATGGGGGACCGGTTAATGGGAATCGGATAAGCAACTCCAAGTTACCCTCGACCGCAATCAACCAGGCCCTGACCGCCGCCATGTGGGGCCCGTACCACATGGAAGGGAGGATGAAGGATGACCGTTCGGGCGACCTCGTAGTCCAAGAGGAGTCAGCCCTTCGAGCGATTGTGCCGCGGCCCCGCCGGGTGGAGCTTGAATCACGGCCGTATGAACAGAGAACGGCGGCCTCGAGTTGGTCCGCCTTCGCGTCCGACTACTCGAATCCTTCTCCCTGAGGACCTCGCCATGCTATCAACCATCGCCATCATCTTCGTGATCATGTGGGCGCTCGGAATGGTCGGAGGGTACGCCCTCGGCGGGCTGATTCACCTGCTTCTGGTCGTCGCACTCATTGTCGCCCTCATCCGGGTCATTCAGGGACGACGGGTCGTCTAGCGGGTCCGGGTTTTCGGACCCACAATCAAAGGAGCAGCCAATGAAATGGGACTGGGTCACAGGCAGTTGGAAACAGGTCCAAGGGAAAGCGCGGGAGCCGTCGAGCAACCGCACCGACGACGACCTCGGCGTAATCGCCGGCAAGCGGGATGTCCTGGTCGGGAAGCCGGCGGCGCGTACGGTCACACCATGGGCCTGGCCGTGGCGGAGGTCGACCGGTGGATGAAAACGCACGATCGGACAGCTGGGGGCCTGGCGGGTTCACTTCTGCCGCGGCGAGCGCAACTTGGGATCGGGCGCGCTCGAGCGACCCTTGCGGAGGCGAAGCACTTCTTGGTGGAGCGCGTGGGCCGCGTTGCCTACTTCGACGTGCAGGGCTTCGTCGCGATCGAAGTCGTCGTGGCTCGTCGCGTACGGCTCGTAGTAACCGATGTACCGGCCGAGCTCCGCGTCCGGTCCGGCCGAGACGAGGCCCATGTCGGTGAGCCAGTTGCGCAGCGCTCCACGGACCTCGTCGACTCCGGCCGCGTCGCCGTCAACCACGATCCCGAACGCTCGACCCGCGAGATGTTTCGGGTAGTCCCAACCCGCGAGTTCCAACGCTTTCGCGCGCTTCGGATCCTTGCCGCCGGTGGTCGTCGGATCCGGGTTTCCGCCGTCGGCGCACACGAGCCGATCCATTAGGAGCTTGAGCGGCGACGTCGCTTGGTACCAGTTCACCGGCGTGACGAACATCACGCCGTGCGCGGCGACGAACCGCGGGTATAGCTCGTTCATCCAATCGCCTCCCGTGCCTCCAACCATTCCACGGGCAGATTGAAGCTCGGGTCCGCGAAGCCGCGACCTGCGCGTTTCGTCACAGGATGCTTGCGATCTTCGACATAGTTCTTCCAGGCGACGTCGACGATGTCCGCGATTTGTTCCGCGACGGTTACGAAGGTCGTGTCGTAGAAACGCGCTCGGAAACGGCGCTCGAATTCGGTTCGCGACAGCAGCACACTCGGCATGCCGCCGACCACGCGAGGTGTCCGTTTCGATCCTGATCTCTTCGGAGGCTTGGCCATGCCCTGATAAATACCGCGGAAGCCGTCCGAATGCGATGTTCAGCGTGCGCCGCCGCGCGGAATGACGAGTTGCGAGATTCGTTCAACCCTCCAAGGGCAGGCTTCCGGTGACGGTGGCGTCCTGCTGATGCGGCTGCTACTCTTGCATTCGTCCGCGCCGGCGGC
>JAYVJS010000274.1:0-5862 GCA_043769075.1 Gemmatimonadota bacterium
CTGAACCGGAGAATTTGGCGGACCCCTTGTGAGTCCACCGCGGCAAGAAAGTAGGGTGACGCTGAGGACGTCGTCGCGCTGTCGTTGGTGAGCACGCCCCCGTAGACGAGACTCATCTGAGTCCCCCGCGCCTGCCCCCAATTCCAGGTGGTTTGACGCCAGATCCCCCAGTTGTGGTCGTGATAAGCCGCCACCTGATCCAATCGGCGGCACTCAGGCCCCTCACATAGGGTGCCGGTCGCGCTACCTCGAAGTACCGGGACCACATACCCCGACAGGGTGCGGTCGCCTTTCAGTTCGACGGGCGGGAAGTAGGCGTTAGGCTCCGGGGTGACGACGAGGTCGAACCGGATCGAACCCGACGGGCCTGTGGCGGCGCCCTGGATCCGATAGCGACCCTCTCGTTGGGTAACCGTATGGCGCCCGATCGTGAGGTCGGCACTGGTTGTGTCGTACCGGACCGCCTCCATCGGCGCGGCCGACTCGTATCGCGCTGGGGGGCGACCGGCGCGGTACCGAGTCACCAAGAGCTGGCCCGAGCCGCGGACCATGTAGGTGATGTACCACCACTCGTCAGGGCTCGGCGCCACGTTGAAGTAGTGCCACTCCGCCCAGGTTGAATCGGCCACCGGAGGGTGGAACCGATCCAGTTCGTGGTACAGCTGTTCCGGCGTGGGCCGGGCAAAGCGGCGGTCGTCCGGGCTGTCATCCCACGATCCGGCCACCAGGTTGAGGCCGGCCCCGACGGCCCGCGCCCCCGATGGCAGTTCGGCACCGGCGCGAAGAGTATGAAGCCGGCCGGCCTGCTCGAGGTACACCAGTTTGTGTTCGATAACCGGGGAGGTGGCGCGAATGACGTCGTCGAGCCGTTTGCCACCGACCAATTGACGTTCGAGGAATCGGGCTCGATCGATTCCGAAGAAGAGCCCGCCCATCGAGCCGGTCCGAAGTCCCTCAAGGTCGATGCCTTCGGGCAGGACGGTCACTTGGCCGCCGCCGACCAGGTTGACGTCGCGTGATTGGACCAGCATTGCTTCGCCGACCGAGAGAAGGACCATCATGACGCCGGCCCCGACGGCAAACCCAAACCACAGCACCATTGCCCGGCCTGGCCTGACGAAAAGATGACGGAAGGCCAGGGTCATGACCGTCCGAAAATCAGCCCGCGGCACGTTCGTCCTTGCTGACCCGGCCATCGAGCAGGGAAACCCGGCGGGCGGCCCGGCCGGCCAGCCGTTCGTCGTGGGTGACAACCACCACGGTCACGCCATCGCGATGAAGTTGATCGAACAGACCGAGAATCTGGTCACCGGTGACCGCATCGAGTTCACCGGTGGGTTCGTCGGCCAGAATGAGGGCGGGGCGGTTGGCCAGGGCCCGGGCAATGGCGACCCGCTGCATTTCCCCGCCGGAGAGTTGAGTGGCCCGATGGTCGATCCGGTCCGCGAGGCCGACGTAGGCGAGGAGTTCGCGGGCCCGGGCGGAACGGTCGGATCGCGATGCGCCGGCTTCCGCCATCGGGAGCTCGACGTTCTCGCGGGCGGTCAGCACCGGCATCAGATGGAACCGCTGAAAGATGAACCCGACTTTGGTGAGCCGGAGGGTGGTGAGTTCGGAATCGGAGAGCTGCTCGACGGCGGTGCCCATCAGTTCGAGCGACCCGCTGGTCGGCTGGTCGAGCCCGCCGAGGAGTTGGAGCAGGGTGGATTTGCCGCTGCCCGAGGGCCCGGTGATGGCCACGTACTCGCCTTGATCGATGTCGAGGGAAACACCCCGAAGGGCCGACACCGGCCGGTTGTTGATTGAGTAGGTTTTCGCGAGATCTTTTGCGGCGACCACCCGACTGGGGAACGACGTCATGGTGACAATCTACTCGGTCGGCAACCTCCGGTCTCTCTGCCGCGCTTTCCCCCACTAATAGTCCTGCTGCTTTGACGAACTCCGGAGTAGTCCCATCAGCACTGAAATTCTTTTCGTAACGGGGCAAGTCCGGGGTGAGCGGCCCCAACGAAACGACCTTCTCTCTTCCCGCCTTGTTTCGACGGGCGCCGGCCGACAGATTTTTCAGCAGCCGACTCCAACCAGCTCCGCTGACCAGTGAGGCATCGATGACCATACGCCTGGGGACACTTCCACTTCTGACCCTGCTCTTATCGATCGCCTGTGGGGATAGTCCAACGCCGCCGCCACCGCCACCCCCGCCCCCCCCGCCGCCGCCCGCTGCGAAGCTGGCGTTTGTCGTCCAGCCGGCCGTCACTGACGCCGGGACCAAACTGAGCCCGGGCCCCCAAGTCGCGATTCAGGACGCCCTCGGCAACACCGTTGCGACGGCGACCTCGGCAGTGACAGTGGCCCTCGGCCCCAATCCGACCAACGCTCTCCTATCTGGTACCACTACGGTGAATGCGGTGGCCGGCATTGCGACATTCAGCGATCTCCGGGTGGACCGACCAGGAGGTGGGTTTGGGCTAGCCGCGACGTCGACAAATCTCTTGAATGCAGCCAGCCAGGCCTTTCGGGTTACGCTGACCTTGGTGTCGTTGGGTGTTGGACCGGAATTCACCTGCGGCGCCTCCGCCGTCGCCGTGTTTTGCTGGGGGGGGAACGCCGACGGCCAATTGGGCGATGGCACAATCGTGGACCGCGTATCCCCGGCTCCCGTTGGTGGGGTCGGTCTGACCACCGTCTCGCCGGGTTTCGGGGTCGTCTGCGGCGCAACGACAGCACGGGCCGCCTACTGCTGGGGATCGAACCTGGAGGGCGCCATCGGCGACGGAACCTTCACCCAACGAT
The DNA here is from genome assembly GCA_043769075.1 of Gemmatimonadota bacterium. GTDB lineage: Bacteria > Gemmatimonadota > Gemmatimonadetes > Gemmatimonadales > GWC2-71-9 > SHZU01. The sequence goes on from JAYVJS010000274.1 coordinate 2,794, forward strand.
TGACCCCGGTGCCGGTGGCCGGCGGACACCACTTCGACCAGTTGACGGGGGGCGGAGCTCACACCTGCGGCCTTGAGTCGAACGGCGCAGCCTACTGCTGGGGCGGAAACGCCCATGGTCAGTTGGGCGACAACAGCACCAGCGCCCGATTCGAACCGACCCTGGTCACCAATGGACCGCCGTTCGTCCACCTAAGCGCGGGTACTTTCCATTCGTGCGGTGTTGCGGCCGATCGCCGCCCATTCTGCTGGGGCTTCAATCAGTCCGGCGAAATCGGCGACGGAACGACGGACTTGCGGTCCCGCCCCACCGCGGTGCACACCAATCTTGGCTTCGTCACCCTGAGCGCGGGCGAGGGTTATAGCTGCGGGGTCGCGGAGGTGGGCGATGCGGCCTACTGCTGGGGTTTCAATGGCAGCGGCCAACTGGGCGACGGGACGATGGACTCGCGGACCGACCCGACGCCGGTCACAGGCGGTCTCAGTTTCCTTCAAGTCGACGCCGGCTTCGGGTTCACCTGTGGCGTAACGGTCGCTCACAAGGCCTACTGTTGGGGCTTCAATGGCAACGGTCAGCTCGGAGACGGGACGACATCCCAGCGACTAGTACCCACTCCAGTGACAGGGGGAATCGATTTTGTTGCTGTTGAGGCCGGGTTCGCGCACGCTTGCGGGATCGCCATCGACCACCGCGTGTATTGCTGGGGGTGGAATCACCGCGGCCAGTTGGGCGACGGCAGTACGACTGAGCGGCACACACCGACCCCGATCACCCAATAGAAGCCCTCTCCACTCAAGGAAGGCCGGTTGTCGAGCCTACCCTCATGTGGCGGGGACCGGCTCCGACACCGGGACGGTAATCGCTTGGCAAGCATTGAGACCCGCAGGACAGACGCCCACCCTGAGAGTGCCCTCGATCCGGCCTTGACCCCGGGCCAGGCGAACTCGGGGCGGGGCGGCAAAGTAGGCACTGTCCGGGGTTATCGAGGGAGAATCAAGAGTCAGGCGACCGCCGCCATCGAGCTCGATGGTCGGTTTGAGCCGGGAGTTGATCCTGGCCCCAGTGGCAGGGTAAAGGACCAGGGCAAATCCCTCGCCGGCTGGCTCGACCGCCAGCCGCATGAGCGAGGGCAGCGGTTCGGGGGCCTGGGCACACCCCAGGCTGGCCAAGACCATCAAGGAGAAGAACGACTTCATCGGGGGAATCTACTCGGTCAGGAGCGATTCGATCCGGCGGGCCCATTCCTGGTGCCACTTGTCGCCGACGTGGAACTCGCCGTAGCCCTCGTACCGGATCCGGCCCTGCTTGTCGATCAGGACGAAGCTGGGCCAGTACCGGATCCCATAGAGGTCCCAGGTTGCTCGATCGTTGTCTTGGGCGTTGGGGTACTTGATGCCCTCTTTCGCGAGGGCCTTGGCGACATTGGCCCGGTCGTGCTCGCCCCCGTAGGGCGGAAACTCCGGGGTGTGGATGCCGATGACGGTAAGGCCTTTGGCGCGGTAGACCTCGTCGAACACCTTGAGCGAGGGTACGGTATTCTGGCAGTTGTAACAGGTGAAGACCCAAAAATTGAGCAGGACCACCCTGCCCTTCAACGATTCGAGCGAGAGAGGCCGATCGGTGTTGAGCCAGCTCTGGTTCTGCCACGCCGGCGCGGGTCTGGGCTCGCCCTCAGCCGGCTGTCGGATCCGGGCCCCCAACATGGTGAGACCAATGGAGACCGCGAGTGTGATTCGCATCGGTGCGATTCCCTACAGCATGAGGTGGGCGAGTTCTTTGCCCTTGGGCTCGGCGGCGACGCTGCCGGTCAATTCGACGCTGAGTGCCGCCCCCATAACGTGCCCGCCCGTACTGGGCATGCCGATGGTGACGAACAGCGGTCCTGAGCCTAGGGGCTGGAGCTCGACGCTCTTGACCATGCCGTCGCTGGTGATGAACCAGAACTGGTAGGTGTGGCCGGCCGGCGCGGGCGGAAGGCCGTGGAGCACCACATTCCACCGGTGGGTGACGCTATCGGCGAAGATCAGCAAGCCGCCCTGGTGTTTTTCCATTTCGATACTGGCCTGGAGGACCCGGGCGGCCCCGCGGAGAATCGCCACCGAATCGCCTAACGCCGCAACGGACCGTCGGGATCGGTCCAGTTCGGCCGACAGCGCCGATTCACGCGCGGACGCGTTCCGGAGGGCGACCCCGGCGGCCAGCAACAGGCCGGCCGCGGCGGCCAGGGGAAGCCAGACGATCCAGGGGTTTCGGCGCGGAGATCCGAAGACGGCCCGGGTGGCCCGCCACCGGAAGCCGGGTCGGGGTCGGACCGGGGTGACGCCCATCGGGAGCCAGGCAAGTTCGCGTTCCAGCTCGGCCACCGCGGTTCGGCAGGCGATGCACCGGGTGACGTGGTCGGCGAAGTTTCGTTCATCGTCGGGGTCGAGGATCCGGGCGGCGAAATCCTGCCGGTGCTCGACGAACCATTCATGGGAGTTCATAGAACCCAGTCCTTGAGGGGCGCCAAGGCCCCTCGCAACTTGTCGAAGGCAAGGCGAAGCCGGGTTTTGACCGTGCCTAACGGAATACCGAGCTGATCGGCGATTTCCGACTGAGACAAACCGTTGAAATAGGCAAGCCTAACGGCGACCAACTGGTCGGACGGGAGCCCGGTCAACGCCTCGTGCACGCTCTGATGCACGTGCCATCCGGGGAGGGCCGCCTCGTTCGGTTCCGAAGGCGCCACAATTGATTCGTTGGGCGGATCGATGGCCCGGACCCGATCGAGCTTGGTGCGATGGCGCCGCCGGGTTCGGAGCCGGTCGATGGCCCGGTTCCTGGTGACCCGGCAAAGCCAGGGGATCAATCGCTGCTCGTCGTTGACCGGAAGGGTACCGACTTTTTCCCAGGCGATTCTGAAGCTGTCGAAGACGATTTCTTCGGATTCTTCCTGATCCGACAACATCGACTGGGCAATCCCGAGCAGCCATGGGGAGGCTAGATCGACCAGTTCGACGAGGGCGGTTTCGTCCCGGGCAATGTGCCGGCTCCGGTGCGAGGATTCGCGCTCCCGGGTCAGGATGTCGG
>JAYVJS010000275.1:0-3837 GCA_043769075.1 Gemmatimonadota bacterium
CCCTTCCCGAATCCATTCACTCCGAACCGCGGACGGCTCATCGAGCACGTCCCGAAGCCCGAGCACCAGCTTGGCCTTACCCCGCCGCCGGAGCTGGCGAATCGCCGGCAGGAGCTCCCCACCCATCCCGCTCGGCACCTTGTCGACGATCACGAGATCGGGATCGAAGGCTGCGATCGATGCCGCAATGACCTGGCGGCGGACCGCGATGATCGACTCAACCGGCAGATCGAGATTCCGGCCCACGTACCGGCCCCGGTCGTTCTTCATGACCGCGGGTAGGGTGAGACACTCGGTGCCATAGGGCATCCGCCACGCCTGAGCATCGGCCGCGCCGAAGATCATCAGCGTCGAGGGCGGCACCCGGCTGTTGGACAGGGCCCGGGCCAACAAGAGATTCCGGCGGGTGTGTCCAAGTCCCATGGTGTCGTGGGAGTAGAGAACGATTCGATTCGCGCCAGTGAGCATGATGATTCCCGATTCGGCTGTTGGAGACTTCGTTGCCAGCGAGTAAGGCAAGCATGGGACCGAACGCCGAAGCCCGGGCCGACTACCGTAAGTCACTGCGGCAAAAGAAGATCCGTTTGGAAGCCCGGGAGACGCTCCGCTTCAGAGCGACCATACCGTTACAGGCCCGTATCGCTACGCTACAGGCTCGGGCTTTGGGGATAGGTCGGAACAGATTGGGGATGGGTCGGAACAGATTGTGGGTGGGGACCGATGAGCGCGGAATCGGGCGTTCGGAATCAAGCGGTCGGGATCAAACATCGGGATCGAGCAGTTGGGATCGAGCGAACCCGGGCGGACGGGCTATGGATTGCTGCGGTCCCACCATTGGTCGAGCCGCCCCCGCTCATCGACCGCGCCGAGTTGATTGAAGAGGGCCCGACTCGCAACGACGTCCTCGGCAGCAGCGGTCCGGTTGTGCTTGGCAACCCAGAGCTCCGCTCGAGTTCGGTGGGCTTCGGCCCGAATCAGCGTGGCTTCGAGAGACTCCGCCATCCGCAGCACTCGATCGATCGTCCCGAGCGCTTCGTCGACTTGACCCAGTGCGCCTTGAGCCTCGGCCACGACCCGGAGAGCGTCGGCTTCGCTGAACTCATCCCCGAGGGTACCGAACTCAGTCGCGGCCATTTGGGCGCCCGCCGCCGCCACAGCGGCCTCCCCGATCTTGAGGGCAACATCAGCCCGCCCAGCCCGCGCCATCGCCGCCAACCGCCGGTTGCCGGCGTCCGTCGCAAACTCGATCGCCCGCCGCTCGTACCGTTCGGCTTCGTCGTACTGCCCAAGATCCCGAAGGGTAATCGCAATGTTGTGGGAGGTTTCTCCAACGCCGCTGGTGTACCCTAGCTGTTGATAGGCCGGGGCCGCCACCCGGTACAGCGCCAAGGCGGCCTCGTGCTGGCCCCGAATATTGGCAATCAAGCCCAGATTATTGGTGGCCCTCGCGGCGGTCAGATGATCGCCGCTGTGGTTGGCATCGACGAGGGCCCGCTCAAACTCGGCCTCGGCCGCCGGCAACTCGCCCAGTTCGAAGTGGGCGGCCCCCAGCATGTTCGTCGCACGCCGGTAGGCGGCACCATCGTGACGCCGCAACGCCTCAGGGGCTACTTGCTGCAGCCGGACCTTCGCCTGAAGCGTGGCGCCCTGGCGGAGCAGAGCTTCGCTCACCAAGATCCCCGACTCGAGATCCTCGCGAACCGACTGATGATCGGCCAACCCGCGGACCCCAGCCCAATCGGCCCGGGCCGCGCAGGCTCGCAATTCCATCAGAACGGGATCGTCAACGAACGAAATGGGCATGGGGCCTAGTACGCGACCGCATACCGGGTAAACCCGCCGACCTCAGTCGTGTACTGATGGGTCACCAGATTGACGACCGTGGCCTGGCTATTCCAGGGTAGTCCCACCTGCTCTTGGCGCCAAATCCTAGCAGACTGGAGCAGGTTGGTATCGGTCGAGTTTACCGAACCATCGTGGTTGACATCCGGATCGCTTTCGGCCGACCAGATCCAGAGCTTCGCCTGCCGCTTGGAATCAAACACCAATCCGGCCGGTGCGAAGCTGACGATCCGGCGGGCCGAGTCGGCAATCGTGATCGTGATCAGGATCGAATCACCCGCGGCAATCGGCGTCCCATTTGGTCGGTTGACCAGAGATCGCTTGGTAACCCGGAACCGGACAAACTCGCTCGAGTCCGTCAGCCCGGGACGCTTGCGGAAGTAGATCGAGGCCTGGCGGTCCTTTCCCTTGACGGCCCAGAAGCTGACCGAGGTTGTCGCGAAGCTCGGGGCCCCGGGTGCGTTGTTCAAAAAACCGAGCCCGGATTCCGGCGATTGGGCCAAAGACGGCACGACCGGGTCGGGGCTGACCAGAAGATCGGCCGAGTTGCAGGCGGTCAGCAGACCGAGGGCGGCAGCGAATGCGAAAGTCGGGCGTTTCATACGAGGTCCTCCTGGAAGTCGGGATCATTGCCGGAATTGTCCAACAAGCGGAGCAGCCGGGTTCGAGAAATCGCCAGCCGGCGAGCAGCGGCGCTCTTGTTGCCTTGGAACTGTTCCACCATCGCCTTCGCCGCCCCCGAAGCGATTTCCCGCATCGTGGCCGGAAAGGGGAGCTGCGCCGTGGCGGGCGCCGCGGTTTGGGTTCGAAACGAAAGGTCAGCCCCCTCGATCTTCGGTCCCGGCACCATCAGGAGCGTCCGTTCCATCATGTTGCGGAGTTCCCGAACATTGCCGGGCCAGGGATACTCTTTGAGCTTGGCTTGGGCGCCAGGCGTCAGAATCGGAAGCGGCAGATTGTAGTCGACCGCGAACTTCTCGAGAAAATGCTGGGCCAACATCATCACATCCCCATCCCGAGCCCGGAGCGCCGGGAGGTGAATCGGGAGCACGTTGAGCCGGTAGTAGAGGTCTTCGCGGAACTCGCCCCTTCGAACGGCGTCGGGCAGGTCGACGTGGGTGGCCGCCACGATTCGGATGTCGATGGGAATGGTGCGCATCCCTCCGACCCGTCGGATCGTTCGCTGCTCGAGGGTCCGAAGCAGCTTACCCTGAAGAGTCATCGGCAGGTGGCCGATTTCGTCGAGGAACACTGTCCCGCCGTTGGCGACCTCAAACAATCCTGGTTTGGCGGAAATCGCCCCCGTGAAGGCGCCCTTCTCGTGGCCGAACAGTTCACTTTCGAGGAGGTGTTCCGGAATCGCGGCACAGTTGATGTCGACGAACGGAGCGTCCCGGCGGGGGCCATTGTAGTGAACGGCGCGGGCGAGCAGTTCTTTCCCAGTGCCGGTCTCGCCGGTGATCATCACGGTGATCAATGGCCGTGGAATAACCCGGGCCGCCATTTCCAGCGCTTGCTTGAGGGCCGGGCTCGTGCCGAGGAGCCCGTCGAAACGGTACTTCGCCTCCTCCCGGGCCGCAAAGGAACGGCGGGATTCCTGCCGGGAAAGCGACTCCACTTTCTCGCGAATGCAAGACCGAACCAGGGACAGATCTTCCGGGAGCGCGAAGTAATGTTCGACCCCCGCTTTGACCAAGGCCATCGCCGTGCGGTGCCCAGGGTCAGCGCCGATCGCCACCATTGGACCCCGATCATCGCCGCCTTGATTCTCCAGCACCGTCAAAAACTCCCGCTCCGCCCCCCCGATCGATGCGACCCGGATATCAGCCCGGGCCGCGAACCAATCGTTCGGCTCCCGAACTCGGGCGATGGTGGCGCCGAATTCCTCGGCCAAGGCCGGCCACAGGTTCGCAAACGAGTCGGATAGCTCGAGCAGCGAGATGGTCAATGGCGGGGCGGAAAGCGCCGGGGCGAGTGCGGTCACGCCAGGCTACA
>JAYVJS010000276.1:0-5982 GCA_043769075.1 Gemmatimonadota bacterium
GCCCTCATCGACGGGGTGCTGGCTCGGGTCGCCGCGGTTCCGGGCGTGGAGGCGGTGTCGCCCGCGCTCACCGTACCGTTCGCGCCGGCTGGTTTCGGGATCGCCGGGTTCCTCCGCACGCCCGGGCAAGCGGCGGACGAGTCCGCCAAGAATCCGTTGCTCAATATGGAGATCATCGCCCCGAACTACTTCGCGACGCTCGGCATCCCGGTGCTCCGTGGGCGGCCGTTCGCCGCTGACGATCGTGAGGGTGGAGCCCCCGTCGTAATCATCAGCGAGTCAGCCGCCCGTCACTATTGGCCCGGCGCGGATCCGCTCGGCCGGACCCTGCAGTTCGGTCCCACCGACCCGCCACTTACCGTCGTGGGCCTCGTGCCTAACACCCGCTACCGAGAACTCCGCACCGCCCGGGCGAGCGTCTATTTCCCGCTCCACCAGGCGGCGTTTCCCGTGGTACCGCTGACGTTGGTGATCCGGACGGCCGGACCGCCGGCATCCGTCGCGGCCGCGATCCGAACGGCAGTCAACGACGGGGCTGCCGGCGTCACGTTGGCAAGCGCATCACCGCTCGAGACCCTGCTGGCGGAACCCCGGGCCCAGCCTCGTTTGAACGCGATGCTGTTGGCCGCCTTCGCGGCGACCGTCGTGATCCTCGCCGCGGTGGGTTTGTTCGCTGTAATCGCCATGATGGTCCGCCAAAGGACCGGGGAGTTCGGAATCCGAATGGCGCTGGGCGCGACGCCGGCCGGGATGCGCCGCCTCGTCGTGGGGCGCGGCCTGGCGATCGCGACGGTGGGCACGGTGGCCGGGATCGGGGGCGCCCTGGTGACGAGTAGCCTCCTGACCGACCTGCTGTTCGAGGTCGGCCCGTCCGATCTCGCAACGCTCGGCCTCGCGACAGCCCTGATCATCGGCGTCGCGGCAACCGCAAGCCTGCTTCCGGGCCAAGTGAGCATGGGAATCGACCCGGGGATCTCGCTTCGAGGTGAGGGGTAGAGCCCGAGGTAGGCGTCAGCCGATCCGGGGTAAGTTCGGGTTCATGTGCATCAGCACGTCGTAGACCGAAATCCCGGTCGCCCCGGCCAGGGTGTTCGGATGGATGGCGGCGTGGTCCGGCCCGATGATGGTCGCGACATCGCCGACTTTCACGTTGGTGGTCGAGCCGAGGTTGATGATCGCGTGACTGGCACTGACCGCGCCGATGACCGGGTAAGGCCGGCCGCCGATCAGCATCTGCCCTCCCTTGACCGCCGATCGCGGGTAGCCGTCGGCATGCCCGATCGGAATCGTCGCCACCCAGGTCGGCGACTCGGCTTTGAACCGGCGACCGTAACTGACGGTATCCCCAACCCGGAGCTCCTCGACCCGAACGACCCGCGCCTTGAGACGGAACGCCACCGTCAGCGCCGCGATCGAGCGTTCGCTGCCATCGTCCGTGGGATAGGCGCCGAACAGCGAAATCCCCGGGCGCACCAGGTCGAGCAAGGTTTCCTTGCGGTTGAAAACGGCGTGCGACGACGCGGCATGCAACGGTCCCGTCGTTACCCCGGCCGCGCGGGCCTGATCGGCCAAGGCCGACAGCCGGCGGACCTGCTCGCCGTCGAAGTCGGGTTCCTCAGTCAGCTCGGTCATCGTCCCGGCGATCTGGAGGCCCGACTGGTGCGAGAGGTCGCGCAGAATCGGGAGCGCCCGATGGTATGGAAGCCCCATCCGGCTCATCCCGGTGTCGATATAGAACTGTCCTCGAGCGGAGCGGCCGGCGCGGGCGGTTGCCTTGGCGACTCGGGCGCCGATATCCGGAACGCAGAGACTCAGCGTAATGCCCCGCCTAACGAGCTCCGCGCCGTCGGCATCGTCGAACAACGCGAGGAGCAGGATCGGCTTTCGGACCCCGGCCTCGCGCAGCGCCAGTGCCTCAGCAACCTTGACGACACCGAAACCGCTGACCCGTGGATCGGTGTCGAGCACCTTGGCCACTTCCCTGACACCGAGACCGTAACCGTTGTTCTTGACCACCGCCAAGATCGGCCGGCCTCCGGCTAACGTCGACAGCACGGCCACGTTGGCGTGCAGCGCGGCCGGATCGACTTCGATCCAGGGCTCGAACCGAGCGGGATCCGGGGCAAAGAGCGCCTCGGCATCTCGCCTACCGAAGCGGGGGGATACCAGCGGCGCGATGGCGGCGGTGGCCAGGAACGAACGGCGGGAAACGGGCATCGGCACGAACTCGTGAAGGTAGTTGGCCGAAGCTACCCCCTCGTCGACCGGTTGTCCAAACGGGCCGCTTATATTGACTCAGGCTCTCGCGGTCCTGTCTTCGTCACGGAGTTGCTTTCATGTTACGCGTCCTCTCCCTTCCGTTCCTTGCCGTCGCGGTTGTCGGTTGCGCAGCCAAGAACGTCGAGCAGGCAAAGGCTCCACTGGACCAAGCGGCAGCCGCCCCCGGCGACCAACTAACCGGCCCGGTCCTCGAGCACCTGGACGCGTCGCCCTATGTCTACCTTCGGATCAAAACGCCCAAAGGCGAAGTCTGGGCCGCGGTCCCGCAGGCTCAAATTGAAAACGGGACCAAAGTGACCGTGTTCAATCCGATGCGGATGACCAAGTTCGAATCGACCTCGCTCAAACGCACATTCGAGGAAGTCTATTTCGGCACTCTGGCCCCGGCCGGCGGCGCCACAGCCGGCCAGGGCGACAACCCACACGCCGGAATCCGGTCGCCAACGCCGGTCGACATCGGCAAAGTGCCGAAAGCCACCGGGGCTGACGCCCGGACTGTCGCCGAGGTTTGGGCAGAGAAGACGAGCCTCGCGGGGAAAACCGTCACCATCCGGGCGGTGGTGGTGAAATACAACGCCGGTGTCATGGGTAAGAACTGGATCCACCTGCAAGACGGCAGCGGAGATCCAAAACAAGGCACCAACGACATCACCGTGACCTCCCAGGAGGAGGCCGCGATCGGCGACACCGTCATCATCACGGGCACCGTTCGCACCGACAAGGATTTCGGGGCGGGCTACACCTACCCGATCATAGTCGAGGACGCAAAGGTCGTACGGAGCGGCGAAGCCGCCGGAGCTCGTGGCCGGTCGACCTAGTCAGGCCCGTCTTCTTGGCTTTCCCGAGCTCCGGTCCCCCGCAACATCGTTGCGGGGGCCGTTCTGACGTGGCCCAGGCGCTGATTCCTACGCCGCCATTGAGGCAACCTGCCGCTCGAAGCCCCTTCGGATCGGCATTGAAGAGTCCCCCGAGTTGCTGGCTCATCGGGTCCGGAAAAATCTCCTGAGTCCCGGCCTCGATCCCGGCGACAATGGCGACCGCAGCCGCTTCAGGTGAGGTCTTTTCAAACACCACCGCCTCGGCCATCCGGGTATCGACCGGACCCGGATAGACCCCGATCACGGTGGTTCCCTGCTTGGCAAGCCCCACGGCTCAACTCGAGCGAAGCTCGGAACCTGCTAGGGCCGCCCGCTGGGCCGCAGAGCGCCTCCTGGCTGGGCGCTGACTAGACGGCGGCGAGTTGCGTACTTGCGGGTTTCACTATCTCTTCCTAGTTACCATGTGGCTCCTCCTGCTCTTCTTGGCACCCACGACCCCTCCTCGCGCCGGGTACGTCAACCACCATGGAGCACGACTTCACTACCTGGAGTGGGTCGGCTCGGGGCCCACCATCGTGCTTCTGCCGGGCTACTCTCTGACGGCCCATGCATTCGAAGAGATCGGCGCGGCTTTGGCCCCGAACCACCGGGTCATCGCGATTACCCCGCGGGGTTTTGGTGAATCAGACGCCCCGGATACGAGCAACTATGCCATCGCCACGCTAGCCGACGACCTCGGCGCCGTGCTGGACTCCCTCCGCATCGATCAGCCCGTTCTGGTCGGCCACTCGTTGTCCGGCACCGTCATCGCCCGGTACGCTCTCGACCATCCGACTCGGGTCAGCCGCCTGATCTTCTTGGACGCGTTCCCATACGGGGCCGGCGAGGGCGCCGATTCGATCGAGGCACTCGACCCAATCCAGCTTCCCGCGTTCGTCGGCGATACCACCTATGACGCAGTCGCGGCCTACCTGGGCCGGTATCGATTTGTCCCCTGGCGCCCGGCGCTCGACACCGACCTCAGAGCAAAGCCATCTGGCGCCGAGGGCGGCCGGCGGCGGGCCCTAACGGTTGGGTATATCGCCGACCAACGAGCGGCGCCCCCGGACCTCACCCGGTTGGTGGTGCCGTCACTGCAGCTCTGTGCGGTGCCGTCGGTGCGGAGCGAGTATCCCTGGCTCAGGCCTGGTTCGCCCGGTTACCGGACGGCCCGTCGTTATGTCGAAGCAACCCTGCGACCGTTCAACAAGCGGCTCTGCGACCGGTTCGCCCGGGACTACCTGCGGCAATGATTCCTCGGCGGTCGAGGTGACCCGAATTGCGGTGATCTCCGATGTCCATGGGAACCTTCCGGCCCTCGAGGCCGTCACGGCCGACATTACCCGGCGCGGAGTGGATCGCGTGGTCAATTTGGGTGATCACGCCTCCGGTCCCCTGTGGCCCGCGGAGACTGTGGCCCTACTGATCCAACAGCCGTGGCACCAGATCGCCGGCAACTGCGACCGACAACTGGTGCGGCAACCCCCGACCGAGCACGGCGCCTCCGAGCGCTTCGCCTTCGAGCGGCTGAGCGACGGGCAGCTCCAATGGCTCGCCGCGCTACCTGGAACATTGCGGGTCGTGGACGAGATACTTCTTTTCCACGGAACCCCAGTGGACGACGAAGCCTACTTTTTGGAAGTCGTCGAGCAACGTCGGGTCCGGCTCGCCACTCCTGATGAACTGACCCAACGCCTGGGTGGGTTCACCGAGCCCGTGGTGCTTTGTGGCCATTCGCACATCCCGCGGGTCGTGCAGCTCGGGGCCACCCTCATCGTCAACCCGGGGAGCGTTGGGCTACCGGCGTACGATCACGACGACCCAACACCGCATGTCATGGAGACCGGAGCCCCCGATGCGCGGTACGCGCTCCTTGACCAGGGAAAGGATGGGTGGCGGGCTCAGCTGATTGCGGTGCCATACGATCATCGCGCGGCTTCCAAACAGGCCCGCCGAAATGGACGGACTGACTGGGCCTTCAGCCTGGAGACCGGACATGCGAAGAGCAAGACCTAATCCCCTCGGGCTTCAGAACTCGAGCCGAAGCGTTAGGGTAGGGATGACGGGAATCCGCCGGATTCTTTCATAGCCGAGTGGGCTTCCGTCGGCCTCAAACGGGATGTTCGACCGGGGCAACAGCGGCGCAATCGGACCCCAGCTGAGATTGATCAAGGAGATGCCCCAAAAGAACCGGCTGGTCCCAGGTCCATTGAAGTGGTGGGTGAAGCCGGCGTCGGCGCGGACCCTAGAGATGTCTCGGACTGAATTCTCCCGACCGTAGGTGAAGGTGCCGGCACTCCAAAGCGGCAAGCTCAGGGCGCCAAGAACCGGGGTAAAGGGTGGGCCGCTGGTCGCGTCCGCGAGGATATCAACCCGCCACCGGCGGGCAATCGTCGACGCCAGTTGAAGCCGGGCGACGTGACGGCGATCGAGTCCCCACGGCACCCAACCCGTGCCCCAATCTCGCTGCGATTGACTCAGCACATAGGTCAGCGATGCGACCCGGTCCGGCCGGCCCGGCGGCGACAGCGTCCACTGGAGTTCGAGACCCGCGGTCCGCGACCGGCCCGTCCGGAACAGACCGTCCCCAGTGCCCTGGTCGCTCACCGGCCGAACCTCAAGCAACCCGCGCCCGGTCGACACGTATCCGGTCGCCCGAAACGCGGCCGGACCCCGATGCCACCGGAAATCGATCGCGGCCTGATCCACGGTTGGGGTTGGCTGCTGAAGGCGACCGGCGGGAACCCAATAGTCATAGTAGGCGAGATCCGGTTCGGAGGCGGCGTCAGCCACGAACTGATGGAGTGCCATGGTTCGCCCCGCGGCGATTTCGACCGATCCGTGG
>JAYVJS010000277.1:0-3172 GCA_043769075.1 Gemmatimonadota bacterium
CTCGAACCACCCGTGCCGTGGCCATCCAGCTGAGCCCGGCAATGATCAGCACCATCGATGCCGCCGCGGCGTTGAAATAGGCCGAGAGCACGATCAACAACGGCAATGATGGAATCGCATAGGCAATATCCGTCAGTCGCATGAGGGTGTTATCGACGCTCTTGCCGTAGAATCCGGCGGCCGCCCCGACCACGGCGCCGATCACGGTACCGAGCACCGCGGCGACCAGGCCGATCAGAATGGAGATCCGGCCCCCGAACAGCAGCCGCGACCAGACGTCCCGGCCCAAGTCATCGGTCCCCATCCAATGGGCCGCGCTTGGGGCCTCCTTGAGATGGGCGAGATCGATCGCGTCGGCCGCATAGGGCGCGAGCCGGGGCGCCGCGAGGCATCCGACGGCGATCACACCGAACACCAGTCCGGCCGCCACCGTTCGGTGCCTACTCATAGCGGATCCGCGGATCGAGGAGCCCGTACAGCAGATCGGCGATCAGATTGAACAGAATCACGGTCGCCGCCCCCATCAGGAGAATCCCCATCAACAAGGGGTAGTCCCGGGCGAACATGGCTTGGACGAAGAGCCGGCCGATGCCGGGCCAGGCAAAGACGGTTTCGGTGATGACCGCTCCCGAAAACAGGTCAGCGAGGTTGAGGGCCATGATCGAAATCACTGGGATCAACCCGTTTCGGACGGTGTGCCGCCGTTCAACCTGGGGTTCGGTAACGCCCTTGGCCCGGGCGGTTCTCACGAACGGCGCGTTCCGGAGGCCCTGAAGGGTGGAGCGAAAGTACCGGGACCATCCGGCGATGTACCGGGTGGCCAACACCAAGCCGGGTAATATCAGGTGTTTGAGATGATCGCCGAGGGAACCGGCCCCGATGGTTCCGGTGCCCGCCACCGGGAGCCATCCGAGCTTTACTGAGAAGATCAACTGGAGAATTAGGCCAAACCAGAAGACCGGCATCGCCAAGCCCAGAAACGAGGTGCCGGTGCCGAGGGTGTCGAACCAGCCACCCGGACGCCGGGAACTGATGAGGCCTAACGGAAGCGCGATCAGGGCCGCGAACACGAAGGCCACACCCATCAGCTCCAGGGTGGCCGGTAGTCGCTCGACAATCAGGGCTCCGACCGGACGGCTGGTGGAAAAGCTGGTGCCGAGATCGCCGCGGAGGGTGGCGCCGAGCCAATTGACGTATTGGATGTAGACCGGCTGATCCACGCCCAGACGCCGGCGGTAGCTCTCGATCACTGCGGGGTCGACGAACTTGCCCGCGGCCAGCAGACTCGCCTCAGGTCCTCCCGGCGCGGCCTGAATCACGCCGAAGATGACGATCGAGACCCCGAACAGGAGCGGGATCAGCTGGAGCAACCGGCGGCGGAGGTACCCCGGCATCAGGGAGCGAGGGTCCAATCGTAGAGATTCCAAAAGCTCCCGAAATTGGTGCCGCTTCCCCGGTAGCCGCGGACCTTGGTGCTCACCTACTCCGGGATCACGTTGTAGTAAAGCGGCAGGGTCCGGGCCGACGTCGCCAGGTAGACCTGGACGGAGTCGAGGTCTCGCTTCCGATCGGCGAACGAAAGCGTCCGATCCGACCGCTTGAGCAAGGGATCGAGCGCGGGGTCACAGAAGCCCGTCATGTTGTTGGCGCCGTCACAGGCATAGAGCCCGGTCAGGCTCGGGTCGGCCGGAAGAAACCAAGCACTGACCACGGCCTCCCAGCGGCTGCTCCGCCACCGCTCAGTCCACGCCGCGCTCTCCAACGTCTCGAACTTCACTTCGACGCCGATGGCCTTGAGCTCCGCTTGGATCACCTGCGCCACCGCGATCCGGTCGGTCGCGCCGGCCCGGTTCAAGATCGTAAACGAAAACCGAGTGCTGCCTTTGGCCCGAACCCCGTCCGCTCCGACGATCCACCCCGCCTGGTCGAGAAGGCGCTTGGCCCCTTCGGGATCGACCGGGTGGACGGGCACGGCGGGATTGTAGAACCGGCTATTGGTGTTGATGGGACTGTTGGCCAGGGGAACAGTGCCTTCCATCAATTGGTCGGCAATCGCCTTCTTGTCGATGATTTGAAAGAGGGCCCGCCGGACCTGGGCGTCGCCGAAGAGCGCCCGGCCATTCGGCGTCTTGACCGATAGGTCGAGGTGCATCACCGAATTCGAGGGGACCAAATACGACTTGTATCCCGGCAAGGCGGCCACGTCTTTGACCTGAATCGGGAGGATCCGGCCGAAATGATATTGCCCGGACTTGAGCGCATTGAGCCGGGTGTTGGCATCGGGAATGAACGCCCAGACGATTTCGTCGATCTTTGGGTACGCCTTGCCCCGCCAGTAGCTGTCGTTCCGGACCACCCGGATGTACTCCCCCGCTTTCCATTCCGCGAACCTAAACGGCCCCGTTCCGATCGTTTTCGACCCCCGGTTATAGGGTTCGAACTTCACGATCTCCTCGGCGGTCATCCCACCCAGGATATGCTCGGGAAGGATCGCTTCGAATAGCCCGTCGTAGTAGGCGTACTCGCCGTCCCAGCGGAACACCACCGTGGTGTCATTCGGCGCTTGGCAGTCTTTGATGCCGAGATACTGTTCGCGGTTGTAGGTCTCGGAGGCGGGGTTGGTGACGAACTTCCACGTGAAGCACACGTCCTTGCTGCTGAACGGTTGGCCGTCGTGCCACAACACGTGGGCCTGGAGCGGCCACGTCATGTCGAGGGTGCCGTCCCGATTGCCGACTACCAGGCCGTTCTCTTTGGTCGGAATGGTCTTGGCCAGGACGGGGACGAACCGGTTGTTCTCGTCGGTGGTGACGAGGCCTTCGATCATGCTGAAGCTGATGTCGACCAGATTCTGACTGGTGAACGGGTTGAGAAGGTCAATTTCCCGCTCGTAGGCCACCCGGAGGATCTTCTTGGCGTCTGTTTTCGGCTCGGAGCCGCCGCATCCCGCGATCAGGCCCGTGATGACCAGGCCAGCCACAACTCGGCTCATTGGAACATCCCAACGGAGGCATTCGAGTGCATCCGTTCATAGAGAAACGTCAGGAACTCCGCCCGACGGTTGGGTGGCACTCGATTCCACGCCGCCGCCACCACGGGTTCGCCCCACCAGTAGGTCCAGATCAGCACCGCGCGAGCCGGCGCCTCGATGAAACGGATCCGGTTGGCAACC
>JAYVJS010000278.1:0-3492 GCA_043769075.1 Gemmatimonadota bacterium
GTCGAACCACACCCGGCCGAATAACCGGCGGATTGTTGGCCAACCGGTATGCCATCATCCGTTTGGTGTTGACGCTCTTTGCCATGATCTTTGATCTCCAACAAACTAGGGTGTGGTGGGGTCCACAACGGACGCATCCGTGAAAACGGATGGCCATTGCATCCGGTTCGTGGCGTGTCCCGGCGGGCAGTCGTTGTCGACTCAGCGGTTGCCGGATTGGGCGCCGCATAGGCTGTGAGACAGAACGCCCACTGATAGGGCGCCAGATCCGCCAACCCCACCCAATCAATCCGGGTGAACAACAGGGCTTCGCCGGGGTTCTTGGCGTCGTTTTGGGCGATGAGGTATTGCTGATCGGCCCGCCATTTGATGACGTGGTAGCGAGCCCGGGGCAACTGGATCCAGAGCTCCGGGGTTATCGTGAAGTGATTCCCGTAGTCGTCCTCGAACGCTCCAAGTAGCCTGGGATCTGGGGCGGCGTCCGGCGCCGGCACCAACGTGGCCGAGCTCGAACACCCCAACGCGAGGACCAACCATGCCGCGCGCATGACCTAACGTTTGGTCCAAACCAAAACGGCGCCGCATCCAGTTGACGGGCTCGAATACTCCATCGGTACGTCCGATCCGTTGTTGTAGACCTCGACGGCCTCGATCCGTTCCTTCGGCATCCCCCGGATCGCATCCGGCGGCGTTACCATCCCGTCAACCAGCAGGGCCAACGCACACGGGCCGCCGCCGCCAAACCCACGCGACGATTGATTCATCAGCGCCGAGCCACCGGGACGATCGGCGACCCGAATGAAGGGCAGGGCCCGAAACAGGGTCCCGACGTCGACCGCTGCCAGCCGGGAAAGGGCCTCTTGATCGAGAAATTTCCCGAATCCGCGTTGTTGCCGCTCCGTGAATCCCGCCCGCTGGGCTCGGGAAACCGGCTTCGCTTCCACGGTGAGTTCCTGGAGCACGACCGCCTGTTGAGCGAGGGTCAGCTGCACCGTGGTACTCGCCCCCGCGGCCAAACCGATCGATCGGCTGGTCGGGGCGGATCCGATCCGTCGGGCCGACACGGTTCCGGTGCCCGGGGACAGACCTGCAAGCGAGAACCGGCCCCCGGAATCGGTCTTGGCCACCGGGCTCTCTGCCGAGCCGCTGACGAACCACACGTCGGCACCCGCCAACGGACGCCGTTCCCCGTCGAGCACCCGCCCCGTCAGGGTCGCGTCGGCTGGGGCTCCGGCCGGCGCAAGGTTGATGTGAAACGGCACCGCCTCTTCGGCCCGAAGCGCCACCTCGGCACTGACGCCGCCCAGATCCAGCGCGGTGGCCGTGACGGTGACGGCCAGTCCAGTCGGGAGGCCACAACCCACGTACCGGCCGGCGTTGTCGGTCGTGTCGACTCGGGTCTCAACGATCCGCCTCACTCCAAGGGCCGGATCGGCCACCATCGTGACCCAGGTCATCCGGATCGCGGCACCAGCCAACGCTTCATTCGTCATGACGTTCCGGACCACCCCGAACACCGCCGATTGATTCGCGGCCTCCGACCGGGCCGCGCAGAGTCGCATGAACGTCCGGCCTGACGGCACACCGAGCCCGACTCGCGCCAGGCCGCCGGGCGGCAACACCACCGACACCGGTGTGGCCCGAATGGCCAAGGTGTCGAGCATCGGATGGCGGAACGAGACTTGGTAGGTGCCGGGGGGGATGCTGTCCGCGACAAACCGACCCGACGAGTCGGACACGATGATTCGCTTCACCCCCTCGATCATCACGGTCGCACCGGGCAGCCGCCGCCGGTTGAGGGTGTCGGTCACCGTTCCGGTGATCCGACCAACCTGGGCCCCGGCGGTCGACGCGGGGCCGCCGATCGCGACGGCGGCCACGACCCACCACCGGGTGCTGTTCGAATCCATGCTCATCCCTCACGTTACCTGGCCGCCAGGCTGCTGTCGACCCTACCTGCCTCGAATCTACCCCAATGTCGCTATCATTTGGCCCCATGCATTGGCTTGACTGGCTGGTCCTTCTGGGCGGCCTCGGTTTCATCGTCACCTATGGCGTCTGGAAGACCCGCAACACCAGCACGGCGGAGGCCTACCTCAGGGGCCGGGCTGACACTCGGTGGTGGGCCGTCTGCCTCAGCGTCATGGCCACCCAGGCCAGCGCGATCACCTTCCTCAGCACCCCGGGCCAAGGGTATCTGAACGGGGTCGGCTTCGTCCAGTTCTATTTCGGTCTCCCCCTCGCCATGCTGGTGGTGAGCTACGTCCTCATCCCGCTCTACTATAAATGGCAGGTCTACACCGCGTACGAGTTCATCGGCCGCCGGTTCGACCAACGGACCCGTGCGCTCACCGCCGTGCTCTTTCTGATTCAACGCGGAATGGGTGCCGGGATCACGATCTACGGACCGAGCATCGTGCTCAGCAAGGTCCTCGGGTGGCCGCTTTCGTGGACCTGTATCTTCATCGGAGTCCTGGTCACCCTGTACACCACGACCGGCGGGGCCCGGGCCGTCGGCGTTACCCACAAGCACCAAATGGCCGTTATGTTCGCCGGCCTGTTCGTCGCCTTCGGACTGACGATCTACTACCTCAGCGACATTATGACCTTCCGCGAGAGCCTCCGACTGGCCGGCGCACTGGGAAAACTCGACGCGATCGACTTGTCGTGGAACCCCGAGACCCGGTACACCCTCTGGAGCGGGCTGATCGGGGGCTTCTTCCTTCAGCTCGCCTACTTCGGCACCGACCAGAGCCAAGTGCAGCGCTACCTGAGCGGACAAGATGCCGGCGAAGCCAGGCGGGGCATGCTCTGGAACGGCGTGCTCAAGATTCCGATGCAGTTCCTGATCCTGCTGACGGGGGTCTTGGTGTTCGTGTTCTACCTCTTCAACCAACCGCCGATCCACTGGAACCAAAGCAACGTGACCGCATTGGACGTCACGCCTGCCGCCGGCGCCAGAGCCCGGGACCTCGAAGAGCAGCACGGTCAGAACCTCCGCCAAGTAACCGCGCGCTCCACGGCCTTGCTCGAAGCCCAGCGGGGCGCCGACCCATCGGCCGTGGAACGAGCCGTCGAGGGTGTCCGTTCGGCGCTGGCGGCCGACGGCCAGCTGCGCGACGACTACCGAGCCTTGATCACGGCCAACGTACCGGGTGCTGAGCCGGTGGACTCGGACTACATCTTCGTGTCGTACATCATGGACCACTTGCCAATCGGGATCATCGGACTCCTGCTGGCCATGATTTTCAGCGCCGGCATGAGCAGCACCAGTGCTGAGCTGAGCGCCCTCGCCACCACGACCACGGTCGATCTCTGGCGGGCGCCGCGGACCGATGCCGGCCAGGTCAGGGCTACCAAGTGGGCCACCGTGGCGTTCGGCTTTTTGGCGCTCGCCTTCGCCGCCCTGTTTTCCCTCTATGACAATCTGATCCAGGCGGTGAACGAAATCGGGTCGGTGTTCTACGGGACGATCTTGGGGGTGTTTCTCAC
>JAYVJS010000279.1:0-4256 GCA_043769075.1 Gemmatimonadota bacterium
CGGCGCCAGCGGGTACGATCTCATTCTGCCGACCAGCAATCTCTTCTCGGCCCTGTTCGCCAACGATCTCATCACCCCGCTCAATCGGCGCTACCTGACCAATTGGGCCAACCTCGCCCCGATGTTCCTCGATCCCAAGTGGGATCCCGGCAACACCCACTCCTTGCCATGGGCCTGGGGTACGACGGGCATCGCCTATCGGAAGGACAAGCTGGCCGCCCCACCCGATAGCTGGTCGGTATTCTTCGACCCGGCCTACCGCGGCAAGATGACGATGCTCGATGACATCCGGGACGTGATCGGCACCTTCCTCAAATTTCGGGGCAAGTCCCTCAACGCCAGCGCGCCGGCCGATCTCGCCCAAGCCAAGATCGACGCGCTGGCGGCCAAGGCCAATCTCAAAGCCTATGTCTCGGCTCCGGTCAAAGCCCAGTTGATTTCAGGAGATGTCTGGCTGGCCCAACTGTGGAGTGGCGACGCGGCCCAGGCCATGGCGGAGCAGCCGGAGCTCGCATTCGTGATCCCCAAGGAAGGGAGCATGATCTTCACCGATGCCCTCGCCATTCCGAAAACCGCCCGGCACCGGCGGGCCGCCCATGAATTCATGAACTACGTATTGCGGCCCGAGGTGGCGGCCGCCATCGCCGACAAGACCGGGTACGGCACCACCAACCAGCCGGCCATTCAGCTGACCCGCGCCAAAATGCCCTATCCGACCGCAGAAGAATTGGGCCGGCTTGAGTATCAGACCGACCTCGGGCCGGCCAGCCAGGAATGGGACCGCCTCTGGACTGAGATCAAGTCAGGTTGATCCGCCGCGGTCGGGGCCTTAAGTTCCCGCTGGCCTTTGACTTGGAAATCGTATGATGCAGAATGTTGGCCGGTTGTTCGCCTTCTTGGGCGCGGCGGGAATTCTCGCGGCCCTGACCTTCGTGACGCTCCTGATCGGGGTACTCGTCAACGCCATGGCCGCGCTGATGAGCGGGCCGATCATCGACAAGTTCGTCAAAGACAAGAACTAGGGTTTTGGGATTGCCGCCGCGGTCGGGGGGACCTCCTCCTCGGCCGCTTCCGGCTTGTTCGCGTTCTTGAGCGCGCCTTCGTAGTTGACCTTGAGCCCCACAAATCCCTCCCGAAGGCCCCTGGCCCTGGTCTGGACTCCGCCAGTGCGCCGCCCTAACGTCGCCAAAGCGCCCAACGCGTCCGCTAAACCGACCTGACCCACCGATTGCGCCGCAATCTTCATCTCATCGAGCGTCCGAGTCAGCCGCCGCTGGACGGAAACGTCGACATGGGGCGAGGACATTTCCTCGATCATCCGGTGAATCAGGGCGAATTTGGCCGGGAAGGTCTCCAACACCGCCACCATTGCTTGCTGCCGCGAACTGAGCTTGACGGCCATCGATAGGTTCCCAAGGGAAGAGTCTCCAATCTAACCCGGTTCAACGTTCGGGGCCGTGAACGCGTAATATCTAGATGGCCCGCTAACGAGCGGCCTCCACGCCAAAGGTGCCCCCGTGTTTCTTTCAGATCTGTCGATTAAGCGGCCAGTCCTGGCCACCATGCTGAGCCTGGCACTGGTCCTGTTCGGGGCGATCGGCTACCGGCAGTTGACCATTCGAGAGTACCCGGACGTCGATCCCCCGATCGTGAGTGTCAGCGTCTTTCTCCGGGGCGCCAACCCCCGGGTCATGGAGTCCGCGGTCACCGACATCCTCGAGGAAGAACTATCCTCGGCCGAAGGTGTCCGAACCATGACCAGCGTCAGCTCGGAGCAGTCAACCAATGTGACCCTGGAGTTCAATCTCGACCGCGACGTCGAGGTGGCCGCCCAAGATGTCCGCGACCTGGTGTCCCGGGTTCGGCGCCGGCTCCCGGAGGAAGTCGAGGAGCCGGTCGTCTCCAAGCAGGACGCCGACGCCCGCCCCTTCATGTTCGTGTCCCTGACGGGCGACAACTACAACCTCCTCCAGCTCACCGAAATCGCCGATCGGTACGTCAAAACCCCGCTCCAAACCGTGGCCGGCATCGGGCGGGTCGACATCCGGGGCGAGCGTCGTTACGCGATGCGAATCTGGCTCAAGGCGCCCGAGCTGGCATCGCGTGGCCTCACCACCTCCGAGGTGATCAGCGCCATCCGAAGCCGCAACGTTGAGGTGCCGGCCGGCCGGATCGAATCCGATCGCCGAGAGTTCACCGTCCGGTCGCTGGGCGAGCTGAAGACCCCGGAGGAATTCGCCAACCTCGCGGTGGCCAATCTGGACGGGCAAGTGGTGCGGTTGGGCGACGTGGCCCGGGTCGAACTCGGGCCCGAGGACGACCGAAGCCGGTTCCGGTTCAACCGACAACAGGCGATCGGCGTCTCCCTAACCAGGCAGTCGAAAGCCAACCTGGTCGATGTCGCCGACGCCGTCCACGCACTGGTGCCCAAGCTGGAAGTGCCACCGGGCGTGGAACTCACCATCGGCTACGACAATTCGATCTACGTCAAACGATCGATCAAGGAGGCCCAGGAAACCTTGCTCCTGGCCGGCGGCCTCGTCGTCTTGATCATCTTCGTGTTTCTCCGGAATCTCCGGGCCACCATCATTCCCGGCTTGGCAATCCCGACCTCGATTATCGCGACCTTCGGGGTGATGTACTTCCTCGATTTCTCGATCAACAACTTGACGCTGTTGGCCTTGATCCTCGCGATCGGCATCGTCGTCGATGACGCCATCATCGTGCTCGAAAACGCCTACCGGCGCCAAGAGGAACTGGGGGAGGAACCGGAAACGGCCGCGATCAACGGAACCCGGGAAATCGCCTTTGCCGTCATCGCCACGACGATTTCACTGGTGGCCGTCTTTACCCCACTGGCGTTTCTCAAGGGTTCCACCGGCCGGCTCTTCAACGAGTTCGGCATTGCGGTCGCGGCGGCGGTCGCCATTTCAGGGTTCGTGGCCCTGACCCTCACCCCCATGCTTTGCGCCAAGATTTTGCGGGTCCCACCCCGGCACGGGGCCCTGTTCGGCCTCTTGGAACGGGCCTTCGATGCAGTCACCCGTGGCTATCAAACTCTGCTCGGCCTGACCCTCCGTCATCGGGGCGTGTCCCTGGTGGCAACCGGAGCCATGCTGGTGCTTGCCTGGTTCACTTTCCGGGCCCTCAAGACCGAGTTCGTGCCCCCGGAGGATCGCGGGATGATCATGGTCAATGTCGTCGCGCCGGAAGGCTCCTCGATCCACTATACCGACGACTATCAGAAGCAGGTCGAGTCCATCATGTCCGACATTCCCGAGATCTATACCATGAATAGCATGGTGGCTTTCGGGGGTGGGGGAGGTGGCGGCCGAGTCAACACCGGGATGTTGTTCGTCAGGATGACCGATTGGGCCGATCGCAAACGGTCCGTCCAGGACGTCTTGGCGGAGTTGCAGCCCAAGCTCTCCGCGGTGCCCGGCGTCTTGGCCTTCGCAAGCAATCCGCCCGCCTTTGGCGGTTTCGGCCAGCCGGTGCAGTTCGTGGTCCGGCACCCGGATTTCGATTCGCTGGTCACCTCGATGGACACCTTGATTCGGCGGGCCCGGCAAATCAAGGGGCTCATCAATGTCGACACCGACTTGCGGGTCAACAAACCGGAACTCACCGTCCGGTACGAACGCGACCGGATGGAAGACCTCGGTGTCTCGGTTCGGGATGTGGCCACCACGATGCAGACGCTGCTCGGCGGCCAGCGGGCCAGCACCTTTACCCGCGACAACGAGCTCTACGACGTGGTCGTCCAGCTCGATCCGGCCGCCCGGGCCACCCCAACCGACATGAGCGACCTCACGGTTCGGGGCCGAGGCGGCCAGTTGATCAAGCTCGACCAGCTGGCCCGGGTTACCGAGAACGTCGGGCCCCGCCAACTCAACCACTTCAATCGGATCCGCTCCGCGACCTTGAATGCAAGCCTGGCCCCGGGATTTACCCTTGGCGAGGCAGTCGACTCCCTCCGGGCCCTCGCGACCGAGGTGCTCCCCGCCGGTGCGAGCGTCGCGCTTTCAGGCGAATCGCGGGAACTCGAAGAAAGCGGGGGAGCCCTCTACTTCGCGTTCCTCCTGGCGCTGGTCGTCGTGTTCATGGTCCTGGCCTCGCAGTTCGAGTCGCTGGTTCACCCGTTCACCGTCCTGCTCGCCGTGCCCCCGGCGGTGACCGGCGCCGTCTTTACGCTGTTCATCGCCGGGTCGACCATCAACCTTTATAGTCAGATTGGGATGATCCTTCTGATCGGC
>JAYVJS010000280.1:0-3216 GCA_043769075.1 Gemmatimonadota bacterium
TCCGGCGGAATCAACGTTTGGCGCTGGTAGACCTCGATCGTCTCGATGTCCGATGGCGTGATCAACGGCAGTACTTCCCCGACGTTCCCGGTCATCTTCTGGCCATCGACCCAGACGCTGATGTTGAACGACTGGCAGTTGCTGAACGACACATCCTCGGCTTCCCCGGGCGCGACAAAGCTGGCCCTGACTCCCGGGATACTCCGGAGGAGTTCCGAAATCCGGCCGGCCGCGGTCTTGTCGATCTCTTCGCGGGTCATGAATTTGCCGACCCGTTTCGATCGCCGCCGGTAGAACTCATCGTACTTCGAGGTCCGGGCGTACTGTGGCGGCTTCCCATACTTCCCGACGACCACGATTTCGCCGAGGAATTGGGGCAACCGGCGGATCCCGATCTTGCCCTCCCACTGTTGACCGCCGGAAAGCCGGATCGTGAAATACTGAACCTTGTATCCCACTTTCCGAGCCCGGGCTATCTGAAGCCCCAAGGGCAGCCCGTTCATCGAAAATTTTCCGTCCCGGTCGGTGGTCGTTTGAAGTTCGGTCCCCATCAAGAGAACCTCGACATCGGGAACCGGGTACCCCAGGGTATCGACCACTTGGCCGGCGATGCCCGCCACCCGCGATCGGATGGCGATCTCCTGCTGGGCGATCGCCTGGGCCGTGGCGACGCGGTCGGTGGTGTCGACCGTAGCGGCAACTCCGACGATCTCAGCGCCGACTTCTCGATACTGCTTCAGCCGGTCTCGGGCCACGTCGATGACCGGGGTGCGCTGATACCAAAACCGGGTGACCCAAAATCCGATTTCCGATCGATGAAATTCGAGTGAGCCCCCGAACCGCTCGGGACGCCATTCAGCGGGCGTACCGGTAAACCGATAGTCGATCACTTTCAGCTCCCTCGACAACGGATCGAGCCACATGGTGCCGGCCACCTCGATCCGGTCCACGACCGCGGGCTCGAAGCGGAGGCCGACGAAACCGGACCGGTTGTCGACCCCACCCACCACGCCGAAACAGTGGGTCGCGCGGAACTCGGGCGATAGGAACACGGCCACGTCGGGCGCGGCCCATCGTTGCGCGGCTCGGTCCAAATACCCGCCGGTCGCGATCGTCGCCGGCGAGCTGGCGGTGTCGGGTCGGTTCCGTGGCCCGAGCTGGGTGTTGAGCTCCTCCGACACGGTCTTAAGGGAGGTTGAGATCACTCGTTCGAACGCGGCCAGGCTGAGAGTGGTGGCGCTTTGGTCTTCTGTCGTGGCCACGGTCGCCAACATGACCCAGGCTTGGCGCCATAACGGGGCGACCACGTCACTCAAGCCCGGCGCGGCGCAGCCGGCGGCCACCGGCACCAGCCGGGTTGGGAAAGTGGCGCGCCGCCCGGCGTGGGAGATCGTTAGGCTGTCGAGGGCCGGCCGCACCGCCACGTTCGTTGTGGTGTCGGCAAAACCAGGCCGCTCGACCCGAAGGAGATACGACCCCTCCGGCGCCATCAGCCGGACCCGACCGAAATCGCCAGTGACCCCTCGGGCGGCAATCGTCCCATCCGGCCGTTCCAGGGAAACCAACGCTCCCACCGCCAAGGTGGAGCCGCCCGGTACCGCGACCCTTACTCGCAATTCTTGGGCTGGTAACGACTTAGCGCCGAGAAGCAGGACGGCGGCCAGGGTCGAAAGCGAGGCGATTCTTGGAGTCATGGCGCCCCGAATCTAGCGGCTCGAAGGCCGCCGGGCTCGACTTCGATCCGAAATGGCGGATAGCCGCGGTTGAGTTCGCCGTCGGTCTCGAAATCGAGCGGGCCGTCGGTCTCAATCTCGACCTTTCGAACCGGCATGGTCGTCACGCCCCGGTGTTTGAGATGCCCGCCCCAATAGATCCGGGGCAGGACGCCCGCCGTTGCCAATCGGGACACCCCGCTCAACCAGAGTAAGTCCAACCGGCCGTCATCGATCCGGGCCGCCGGAGCGATCCGCATCCCGGCCCCAAAGGTCGGAGTGTTCGATATCGCGATCAGACGGCAGGGTCCGGGGTCGGCCACGGACCCATCGATTGTTAGGCGGGTTCGGATCGGTCGATGGCCGCTAATCGCCCGCAGGGCCCCGAAGAAGTAACTGGCCCGCCCCCCGAATCGCTTGCCGGTCCGGGCCACGATCGCGAGCACATCGGCACTGACACCGAGCGAAAACGAGTTGCCGAACCACAGATGCTGGGGGCGGCCGGCCTGGTCGAAAAACCAAACCCGGCCGACATCAATCGGCTCGGCCCGGTAGTTCCGGTACGCCTGAATCGGATCTACCCCGGGGCGGAGGAGGCCCATGGCTCGTGCCAGGTCGTTGCCGGAGCCGATCGGAATCCATCCCATGGTGGCGGCGGCGGGTCCGCCACCGAGAAGGCCGTTCAGGACCTCGTGCGAAGTGCCATCCCCACCGGCGGCAAGCACCAAATCGGCCCGTTGGCTAAGCTCGCCGGCAATCCGTCGAAGGTCGCCCCTGGCCGTGCTTTGGTGGATTTCGATTTCCGGGAATACGGCGCGGGCCGCCGGCTCGAGAGCTTGCCAGCGCCGCCGGGCCCGGCCTTCCCCGCCGGCGGGATTGAGCAAGACATGGACCGCCACGGGTCGGCCTGCCTAACGCTCCAGCTCGGCGCCCAACGGGGTCCCCGCCAGCGGGTTCGATGCCCGGCGTTCGAGATCGAGCAGGAATCGCTTTCGGTCGAGGCCGCCACCGTACCCCCGGAGGCCGCCCGCCCGTTCAATCACCCGGTGGCACGGGATCACGATCGCAATCCGATTCTGCCCGTTTGCGAGTCCGACCGCCCGCTGGCCCCCGGTTCGGCCCAGGCGTTCGGCAATATCGGAATAGGCGCAGGTGGTGCCGTAGGGGATCTCGAGCAGCGCCCGCCAGACCTCTTCCTGGAAAGGGGTTCCTCGGATCAGGAGCGGCAGGCTAAAATCGCGCCGGGTTCCCCCGAAATAATCAGCCAACTCGGCGGCAATCTGATTGTGGAGGGGGTGGGCGGCCGACCGGGTCGGGCCGAAGTGCCGTTCCAGCGTGGCAAGCTGTCGGTCGAGCCGGCCGGGGTCACCGAATTCGAGCAGGGCGACGCCTGAATCAGTGACCCCGGCCGTCAGAGGCCCGACCGCGGAATCGAGGGTGGCAACGAACACCTGGTCTCTGCCCATGGCTCAAATCTAGTCAGCTATCTAGTTTCTGATCGGCA
>JAYVJS010000281.1:0-15649 GCA_043769075.1 Gemmatimonadota bacterium
CGGGCGAAAGCCCGCCCCGACTATTTTGTGCGACACCTCACATTCACGGAACCAAAGATGATCAGCCTCGCCCGTCTTTTTGCAGGGATCGCAGTTGGGGTGAGCACTGCTGTTGCCCAAGCCCCCGTCCGCGAGGCGGTGTCTTTTCGTGATCTGGCTTTGACAGCCGACGGGACGACGCTGGCCTGGGTTGGCCCAAGCCGGGCCGGCGGGGTGTCTGGTGTTGTGGTCCAGCCAGTCGCCGGGGTGTCGGCCAGACGAATCGCCGTGCCGGCCGAGCCCGGCTCTGAACGCGATCTGGCGTGGTCGCCGGATGGGACCCGGCTAGCGCTACTGGCCGAATCGCGCGGCCGCCCAGCGTTATTTGTCGTAACCGCCCGGACGGGCGCGGTCCGCCAGGTGGCGTTGCTTCGCGGCAACGCGGCCGGCCTCCGGTGGTCGCCGGATGGGCGGAGCATTGGGTTACTCAACACCGAGGCACCGACCCGCCCGTCAGGCCCGCTCGCGCCGCAGGCCCGGGACACGGGGCTGATCGGGCGCCAGTTCGATATCCAGCGGATTGCGGTTGTCGACGTGGCCCGTGGTGGCGTCAGGCAGGTGTCTCGTCCCGATTTGTACGTCCACGAGTTCGCCTGGTCGCCCGACGGCACCCGGTTCGTGGCCACGGCGGCCCCTGGCCCGGGCGACAGCGGCTGGTACACCGACGAGATCTGGATCATGGATGCGACGGGAGCCGGCGCCCGTTCGTTAGGCGCGCCGGGGATGCAAATCGCCTCGCCCCGGTGGTCGCCC
Source organism: Gemmatimonadota bacterium (assembly GCA_043769075.1). Lineage (GTDB taxonomy): Bacteria > Gemmatimonadota > Gemmatimonadetes > Gemmatimonadales > GWC2-71-9 > SHZU01. Next base: position 793 of record JAYVJS010000281.1, read on the forward strand.
GACGGCGGCCGGATCGCCTACGTCGGCGGTCTGATGAGCGACGAGGGGGTTCCCGGAGGCGATGTGTTCGTCGTTGACGCTGCGGGCGGGACACCCCGCAATCTGACTCCCGGTGTGCCTGTCTCCCCCAATTGGCTGGCCTGGACCCGCGATCCGGACCAGATCGTCTTTACCGCCTGGGCCGACGGTGGCAGTGCGATCGGCACGGTCGACCCAAGAGCGGGCGGCGCCACCGTCGGGTGGCGAGCGGGCGAAAGCATCCACGCGGTACCCGGGGTCTTCGTGGGAAGCCTGGCTCTGTCAGCCGATGGGGCAACGTCGGCTCTGGTTCGTCATTCGTTCGAGCGGCCGCCTGAGATCTGGGCCGGCCCGGTCGGCCGATGGGCCCAGGTGACCCACGTCAACGAGGGACTCGAACCGGCGGCCGGAGCTACTGACGACCTCCATTGGACGAGCGACGGGTACACTATCCAAGGCTGGCTGCTCCGCCCGAAACGCGCCGACCCGGCGACCCGTCACCCGATGGTGGTGGTCGTTCATGGCGGGCCCGCCGCGGCCCATCAGCCCCGTTGGCTCAACGGGGCTAACGCAATCGAGCGGTCGCTCCTCAACGCCGGGTATTTCGTGCTCCTGCCGAATCCCCGCGGAAGCCAAGGGCTGGGCGAAGCTTTCACCAGGGCCAACGTGAAAGATTTCGGCTACGGCGACCTTCGCGACATCCTTCGCGGCATCGACGAAGCCGGGGCGCGGGCTCCGGTTGATACGGCCCGGGTCGGGATCACCGGCTGGAGCTACGGCGGATACATGTCGATGTGGGCGGTGACCCAGACCGGTCGTTTCAAAGCAGCGGCTGCCGGGGCCGGGATCGCGAATTGGCTCAGCTATTGGGCCCAAAACGGCATCAACGACTGGCTTCCGGGCTACTTCGGGGCCACGGTGTACGATGACCCGGCGGTCTACGCCCGAAGCGCGCCGATCACGTTCATCAAGCAGGCGAAGACTCCCACCCTCATTCTCGTGGGGGAAGGAGACATCGAAACCCCCGCCGCCCAATCGGCCGAGTTCTGGAAGGGTCTTCAACACAACGGCGTCGAAACCGAGTTCATGATCTATCTGAACGAAGGCCACGGAATCCGAAACCCGGCTCACGTCAAGGACCGAATCCACCGCTCGCTGGCCTGGTTCGACCGCTACCTCAAAGCAACCCACGTCCCCTAATTACCTTCCACCCACCCCATACCGCCGAGCGTTGAGTGCCGAGTGCCGAGTGCCGAGCCTGGTGCGTTGCCACGTTGCAGCGCCTAGTGCAGATCAATTCGATCAATCCGAAGCTGGTTCCCGGCGCCCCAGGTGAGCGCGAGGTGGCCGACTACACCGCGGGGCGGCTGGCTGAACTCGGGCTTGAGGTCGAGCGATACGAACCCGAGCCGGGGCGGGTCAGCGTCACGGGCCGGCTCCGGGGCTCCGGGGGCGGGAAGAGTCTGATGCTGAACGGCCACTTCGATACCGTCGAAGTCGACGGGATGGCGGAGCCGTTTTCCGGCGCGGTGCGCGACGGCAGGCTCTATGGACGAGGGTCGTTCGATATGAAGGGGAGCGTGGCCGCGTGCATGGCCGCCGTCAAGATGCTCAAGGACAGCGGGGCTCTTCTCCGCGGCGATGTGATCGTGGCGGCGGTGGCGGACGAGGAATACGGGAGTTGCGGTACCGCCGACCTGACCCGCCGGATCACAGTCGACGGCGCCATTGTGACCGAACCGACCGCCCTCGAGATCTGCGTGGCCCACAAAGGCTACCTCTGGATCGCGGTCGAAACCCAGGGCCGGGCGGCGCATGGCAGCAAAGTCGACCAAGGGGTCGACGCGAACATGCGGATGGGCCGCTTCCTCGGCCGATTGGATCGATTGGAGCAAGAACTACGGCGGAGACCGGCCCATCGGTTGGTCGGGCCACCGTCACTCCACGCGGCCACAGTGGAGGGCGGGACCGGCCTCAGTACGTATGCGGCCAGTTGTCGGCTCGAGATCGAGCGCCGAACCATTCCGGGCGAAACCGAAGCCGGCGCTCTGGCGGAGATCGAGGGCTTGGTGTCCGAGCTGATGGCCGAGGACCCTCAGTTCCGCGCCACTGTCAAGTGTTTTTTTGCTCGGGACCCGTTCGAAGTGTCGCCCGATGCCTCGGTGGTTCAGTCGTTGGCGGCGGCCGCGACGGCGGTCCTCGGCCGGAAGCCCAAGACGTTCGGTGACACCCCGTGGATGGACTCAGCCCTGTTGGCCGCCGCGGGAGTGGAAACGGTGGTGTTTGGGCCGGCCGGGGCCGGGGCCCATGCGGCGGTTGAATGGGTTGACCTCGAGAGTGTGTTTCAGACGGCGGATGTCCTCGCGGCCACCGCTCGCCACTATTGCCGATAGGATGACTGTGAAAACGATTCCCCATTTCATTGGCGGCCGTGAGGTTGCCGGCCGTTCGGGTCGAAGCGGCCCGGTCTTCAATCCGGCGTTAGGCACTCCGTCGGCAACCGTCGCCTTTGCCTCGGCCGAGGAGGTCGATGACGCGGTCGCGGTCGCGGCCAAAGCGGCGGTGGCCTGGGGAGCGGCACCGCTGGGTAAACGGGCCGATGTGTTCTTCCGATTCCGCCAGATCTTGATCGAGCGCCGAGCCGAGTTGGCCACTGTCGTCAGCCTGGAGCATGGGAAAGTCCCGAGCGACGCCGCCGGGGAGGTGGCCCGCGGAATCGAGAATGTCGAGTTCGCGGCGGGGATTCCCCAGTTGCTGAAAGGGGGCTACAGCGAGGGCGTCTCGACCGGCGTCGACGTCTATTCGATTCGTCAGCCCCTCGGAGTGATCGCGGCCGTCACGCCGTTCAACTTTCCGGCCATGGTTCCGCTCTGGATGATCGCCAACGCGATTGCCTGCGGCAACGCGGTCATCTTGAAGCCGTCGGAGAAGGATCCGTCCGCCTCGTTGGTACTGGCCAAATGGCTGACCGAGTCCGGCCTTCCGGATGGGGTGCTCAACGTCGTCAACGGCGACAAAGTCGCGGTGGACCGGTTGATCGATCACCGGACGGTCCAGGCCATCAGCTTCGTCGGCTCGACCCCGGTGGCCCGGGCCATCTACCAGCGGGCGACCGCGGCCGGCAAGCGAGTCCAGGCGTTAGGCGGGGCCAAGAATCACATGGTCGTCTTGCCGGACGCCGATCTCGGTGCCGCAGCGGATGCCGCCGTCAGTGCGGCGTATGGTTCTGCCGGCGAGCGGTGCATGGCGATTTCGGTGGTGGTGGCGGTCGGCTCGATCGGTGACCCGTTGGTGGAGGCCATTGCCGCGAGGTTGGGGCGAGTCAAAGTCGGGCCCGGCACCGATCCGGCGGCGGAAATGGGGCCGCTGATTACGAAAGAACACCGCGACAAGGTGGCCTCCTACCTCGACCTCGCCAAGCAAGAGGGCGCGACGGTGGTCACTGACGGCCGACACCAGACGTTCGCCGGCGAGGGCTTCTTCCTCGGCGTATCGCTGGTCGATCGGGTTACCCCCAGCATGGCGGTCTATCGGGACGAGATCTTCGGACCGGTCTTGTCGGTGGTGCGAGCCGCCACCTACGATGAGGCCCTCGAGATCGTCAACCAGAACCAGTATGGTAACGGGGCCGCGATTTTTACCCGCGATGGAGGCGCGGCCCGTCATTTTCAATCAGCGGTCACCTGCGGGATGGTCGGGATCAACGTTCCGATCCCGGTGCCGGTGGCGTACTACTCATTCGGCGGCTGGAAGGACTCGCTCTTCGGCGACACCCATATCTACGGACCCGACGGGGTGCATTTCTATACCCGCGGCAAAGTCGTAACGAGCCGATGGCCCGATCCCGCCACCAGTTCCGTCAATCTCGGGTTCCCTCAAACCAGGTAGAGCGATGGCCGATTCAATCGACCCCCGATTCGCGGGGAAATCGTATCCCTTCGTCCCGCTTCGGTTCCATCGGCGTTCGGTCGAGGAGTCGCGCGAGGCCGGGCGCCGGTTCTACGAGGAAATGAACCAGCGGCGGACCACCCGGCATTTCTCATCCGAGCCGGTGCCCAAGGATCTGATCGAAATCGCCCTCCGGGTGGCGGGCACCGCTCCGAGCGGCGCCCATCAGCAGCCGTGGACGTTCGTGGCTGTATCCGATTCTGACGTGAAGCGCCAGATCAGGGAGGCGGCGGAGCGCGAGGAATACGGTTTCTACCACGGTCGGGCGCCGGACGAATGGGTGGAAGCCCTGGCGCCGTTAGGGACCGATGAGCATAAGCCGCACCTGACCGACGCACCCTGGCTGGTGGTGTTGTTTCGCCAAGCCTACGGCCTTAACCCGGACGGCTCGAAGCGGACCTACTACTACACCCAGGAGTCGTGCGGGATCGCGGCGGGGTTCTTTATCGCGGCGGTTCATCAGATCGGTTTGGTCACCCTGACCCACACCCCAAACCCGATGGGGTTTCTGGCGGAACTACTGGGCCGGCCGGCCAACGAGAAGGCGATGTTGGTCATGCCGGTGGGCTACCCGGCGCCCGATGCCAAGATTCCTGACCTGACCCGGAAAGCCCTGGGGCAGATCGCGATTTGGCGCTAGGTAGAGACGTGGGCTAGAGGCTCCCCGGATCGGGACGGGCCGGAATCGAAAGAAACCCATGACGGTACGCCTCGGACACCAGCTGCCCGGTTGTCTTGGCGTTGAGGACCCGGCGAAGCCAGACGGTGTGCTCCTCAACAGTGCCAACGCTAATGCCTAGGGCAGCGGCAATCTCGGGCCCCCGCTCGCCCGCGGCGAGGAGCCGGAGCACTTCGTAGCGGCGGGGCGAGATCCTGAGCTTGGGGTTGAGCAGGGACCCGTGGCTGTCTGGGGCTCGTTCCGGGATGGTCGCGATCGCGGCCGCCAAACCATCATACGGCCGGCTCTTTGAGATGGTGGCCAGGACGCCCAGCCCTTCGGCCTTCGGTCGGATCGTCTCGACGTCACCCCCGGTCAGGACGATCACCGGTAACCCAGGTAGGTCGCGCCTCAGATCCGCGAGCATCTCAAGACCGCCCCGGTCAGGGAGAGCGACATCCAGAATCAGCAGGTCTTGGGGGTGTCTCGCGAGCCAGGGGGCCACCGCCCCAGCAGTAGCTACGACCCCGGTCTCGTGGCCGCGGTAGTGGAGAAACTCGGCGATGGCGGTCGCCACCATTTGATGATCTTCAGCCAGCAAAATATTCACTACTCAGGTCGGCTCCAATCGACGGCTCCCATAATCGAGTGCAAACTAGCGTAAAACCGCACCCGACCTAACCCCCGTTTCCGGGGGTTGTGGCGGATTAACGTCGTCCGGTACTCTCTCTCAGAAAGGGAGGAGAGCAAGCTGTGGGGGCAACCCGCCGGAACTTCGCCAAGGACTTCAAACTAGCCGCCGTCCAACGAGTCACCGATCGGGGGGAACCCCGACACGAGGTGGCCCTGGAACTGGGGATTCGACCCGACCAGCTGCTCCAATGGGTCACCTCGTCGACCCGGGCCGGCAGAGTAACCGCCCCGGCGCCCGGGGGTCCTGATCCAGAACTGACCCGGCTGAGTTTGGAGAACCAGGTCCTCCGAGCCGAGTGTGATCGTCTCCAGAAAGCCCTCAAATTCCTCGTGGTGAACGGTAAGTCATAAGTCCTTGTCCAAGCTATTGTTCCCGCTTCACAGTTCGCGTAAGATATGAGTATGAATCCTACTGCCAGCCGTCGCTTGAGGGCAGCGTCATGCGCGCTTGCCACCGCTTGGACCGTTACCCCGGTTGGGGCCCAGGCCCCGGCCGGGCTCGTCACAGGGTACGCCGCCAAGATGCTGTGCTCGACGGTGTTCGTCGCCCACCGACCGGCGGCGGAAGCCCTGCGCGAGGAACTGAAGTTGGCCGCTCCAATTCCCTTCCGGATCGATAGTGGCAGTCGCTCCGTGGTGGCCTGGGTTCCGGGATCGGAGGCTCGCCGGGCGGTCTGGCGGGAAGGCCTCGGCTGCTCGCTCCGGTCCGACTCAATGCTCGAGCCAAGTAGACCAGTTGCCCGGATGTCCATGCCGGCGGCCCGGTCGATCGCGCTCTGGCCGGCTGGGGAGCGGATCGACACCACTCGACTTCCAGAGGGCGTCAGCGCCCCCAAGCTCCGGGCGGCTTTAGACGCCGCTTTTGCCGAACCGTCGCCGGCCAATCCGAAGCAGACCCGTGGCATCGTGGTGGCGTGGAATGGGCGGATCATCGCCGAGCGCTATGCCAAGGGCTACAGCGCGGGAAGCCCACAGCTCGGCTGGTCGATGACCAAGAGCGTGACCAACGCATTGGTGGGGATTCTGGTGCGGGAGGGCAAGCTGGCCGTCGACCGGCCCGCGCCGGTGCCCGAGTGGCAGGCAGCCGGCGACCCCCGGGGTACCATCAAGCTCGACGACTTGATGCGGATGAGCTCCGGCCTCGCGTTCGATGAGAGCTACAGCCTTGGCACGAGCGACGTGGCCCGAGAACTGTTCCTGGTGGACAACGCCGGTGGGTACGCCGCCTCGCTCCGGTTGTCGGACCCGATCGGGGCCCGGTGGTCGTATTCGAGCGGGACGACGAACATCATCTCCCGGATCGTCCGGCAAGCCATCGGTGATGACGAGGCCTACTGGGCCTTCCCGCATCAGGCCCTCTTTGAGCCCCTGGGGATGCACACGGCGGTACTGGAGCGCGATCCCTCGGGGACGTTTGTCGGCTCGTCGTTCATGTATGCCAGTGCCCGGGACTGGGCTCGGTTCGGGCAGCTGTATCTGAACGACGGGATCTGGAACGGGGTTCGGATTTTGCCTCCCGGATGGGTCAAGTACTCGACCTCGCCGGCCCGAGCGGATTCGACGGGTGGGTACGGAGCTCAGGTCTGGATCAACGCCGGTCAGGCTGGTGGGAAGCGGCCCCACCCGCGGCTCCCCGCCGATGCGTTCTTCTTCATGGGCTACGATCAGCAGAACGTGGTCGTGATTCCCTCCCGAGGTCTGGTGGCGGTCCGGCTCGGGTATACCCCCGGTCGCGAGTGGGACCTTGACGGGTTCGTTGACCAAGTCCTTCAAGCGCTTCCCTCGCCTCGGTACGAAACCATTCTCCGAGGCGGGACCGTCATTGACGGTTCAGGGGCTCGAGCGTTCCCAGCTGACATCGGGATCAGCAATGGAAGGATTGCGAGGATCGGGAACCTGGCGGGCGTTTTGGCCGCGACCGACATCGATGTTCGGGGGCTGATGGTGACGCCGGGGTTCATCAACATCCACAGCCATGCCAGCCCAGCCGCCCTTCCGACGGCGGAGAACATGCTGACCCAGGGCGTGACGACCGAACTGCTCAACGCCGATGGGGCGGGGCCGACGGATCTATCGGTCCAACTTGGGCCGATAGGCCGGGCCGGTCTCGGGGTGAACGTGGCTGCGAGCATCGGGTTTAACTCGATATGGCAAAGCGTGATGGGCCCGTCGAATCGGCGTCCGACTCCGCTTGAAGTGGAAAAGATGCAAAAGCTGATCTTGGCGGGATTGGAATACGGCGCCTTCGGGGTCTCGTCCGGGCTCGACTATAAGCCGGCTTATTTCGCCACCACTGACGAGGTCGTAGAAATCCTCAAGCCGGCGGCCCGATGGCGGACTTTTTTCCCGAATCACGACCGGTCAACCCCTGAGAGCGGGTACAGCTCCCGCGCCGGGGTCGAAGAAACCCGCCTGATCGGGGAGCGGTCCGGATTGGTCCCCCAGTTCACTCATATGAAGATCCAAGGGCATGAGCAGGGTACCGCGGCTCAGGTGATCGACATGATGAACCGGTCGTCGGCGGCGGGGCGTTGGGTGGCGGCGGACGTCTACCCCTACCTCGCCGGCCAAACCGCACTCTCGGCCTTGATTATTCCCGGCTGGGCTCAGGATGGCGGGACCGAAGCGATGCGGGCCCGATTCAAAGACCCGGCCATGCGGGTCCGGATCGTGAAGGAATCGGACGACGCGATCAAAGCCCGGTTCAATGGACCTGAGTCCATCATGGTTTTGGGCACCCGTCGTCTGTCCGACATCATGCGGGAAGTGGGGGCCAGTTCGCCTGGCGACGCCGTGGTCAAGGTCCTCGAGACCGAATCGCCGTGGGCCATCCTCGGCTTCGGGATCGAAGCGGACCTGGTCAAGATCATGCAATACCATTCGTCCGCCATCGCCTGCGATTGCGGCGCGGCCGCCGGTAGCCGAGGTCACCCGCGGTACTACGGGACCTATCCACGGGTCCTCGGCCGTTATGTCAGAGAAACCCATGCGCTGACCTGGGAAGACGCGATTCGAAAGATGACTGGGCTCCCGGCCGCCATGATCGGGTTGGCGGACCGTGGCTTGTTGGCGCCCGGGATGGCCGCCGATATCACCGTCTTCGATTCGGCCACCGTCATCGATCATGCCACGTTCGAGAAGCCCGACGCCTGGTCGGAAGGGATTCTGCACGTCCTCGTGAATGGGCGCTTGGCCCTTCGGGATGGCAAGGCCACCGGCGAACAAGGCGGGACCGTGCTTCGGCGCACCGGCAACCTGCCGAGTCGGCCGATGGATCTAGGCGGAGCCACGGAGGCCCGTGCGTCGGGGACGATCACCTTGTCAGGCGCCAGAACCCAAGTGACGGTTGCGCTCCGCCAAGCCAAGGGTAGCCAACGCGCCACGGGGACGCTGAGTCTTGCCGCGACAGCCGCCACACCCAGCGTCCGGTCGATTTCGCTGGGGATGCTCCAGACCGCCTCCGGTTGGGCCTCGATCACTGGTCGAGCCAGGGTCGGCCCGGCCGGGACTGAGCGTTCCTTTACCTTGATCGTTGAACGGTCCGATCCGTTTGTTGACGGGGCTCCTTCGACCATCCGGCTGATCCTTGACGGGCTCGATCCGATCGAGGGCTCGCTCGCCCGGAGGGCGACGATTCTCTCCGCCAAAGGCACCCGATGACTGACGAAGCCCACAACGTACCACGGCGGAGCTTCGTGGCCGCCCTGGCGGCAGGGGCCGCCATGCCGTGGCCTCTGCTCGACGCCGACCGCGCCCTGGCCGCCGGCTTAACCGATTCGGCCCTCCACTACGCGTCGGTCGGGACGCTCGTCCTCGCGATCAAGCAAAAGCGGGTCTCCTCGCTCGAGGTCGTCGACGCCTGCCTTCGGCGGATTGAACAGGTGAACCCGAAGATCAATGCCATGGTCCAGCTGACGGCTGAGGCGGCCCGCACCGAGGCGAAGGCGGCGGACGCGTCGCTCCGGCGCGGAAAACTCCTGGGCCCGCTGCATGGGGTACCGTTTTCGATCAAAGATTCGCTCGACACCGCCGGGGTTGTTTCGACAGCGGGAACGATCGGCTGGGCCAAACGGGTGCCGGCCAAGGATGCCACGGCGGTTGCCAGACTTCGGGCGGCCGGCGCCATTCTGCTGGGCAAGTCCAACACCCCCGAATTCACCTGGTCGGACGAAACCGATAATGCCGTGTATGGGCGGACCAACAATCCTTACGATCTGACTCGCACCCCGGGTGGCAGCAGCGGCGGCCCGGTGGCTTTGGTCGCTACCGGGTGCTCGCCGTTCGACGTGGGGAGTGACACCGGCAACAGTATCCGAATGCCGGCCCACTACTGCGGCGTGGCCGGGCTCAAGGCCACTCACGGCCGGATCCCGAAAACGGGCCACGCGGTGTCGTACCGCGGGATCATGGAGTCGTGGACCCAACTGGGCCCGCTGGCCCGAACCGTCGACGACCTGGCGCGGCTGATTCCGATTCTCTCCGGTATCGATGACGAGGATCCCTATGGGATGCCGGTGCCGTTGTTGGACCCAAGGCGGGTTGCCGTTCGCGGGCTGCGGGTCGTGTTCTTCACCGATAACGGCATCAAGACGCCGACGGCCGAAACGATTCAGGTGGTGCGGGCGGCGGCGGCCGCGCTGGAGCGCGCCGGCGCCCGAGTCGAGGAGCGGTTCCCGGCCGGCCTCAACCGAGCCAATGAACTGTGGCACGAGATCGCCGGGGCCGACGGTGGGGCCTGGCTCAAGCGGTTGCTCGAGGGAGCCGGAACTCCGAACGGAGGAACGGTGAGCGGTTGGTTTGCTGACGCCAAGCCGGTCAGTGCGGAGCGGCTGACGCTGTTGGTGGAGCAGCTCGACGAGGTTCGGGGCCAGCTCCGGCGCGGAATGGAGTCCGTCGACCTGATCCTCTGTCCCGTCATGCCGTTCCCGGCGGTCAAACACGGCGGGTCGAACGCGCCCGGCTACGCCGATAGCTACAACGAGCCTCACAACATTACCGGCTGGCCGGTGGCGGTGGTGCGTGGCGGGACATCGCCGGAGGGGCTTCCGATCGGGGTCCAGTGTGTGGCGAAACCGTGGCGAGAAGACGTGGCGCTGGCGGCCGCGAAGGTGGTCGAGTCAGCGTTAGGCGGCTGGAAGGCCCCCGCGATCTAGAGGATTCGGGCTACGATTGCCGTGACGTTGTCGGTGCCGCCGCCGGCGAGGGCCAGGGCCACCAACTCGCGGGCAGCCGCCTCGGCCGGCATCGGCTGCGCGAGAATCGACGCCAGGGTCTCGTCGGGTACGTGTTTGTTGAGGCCGTCGCTGCAGAGCAACAGGGTGTCGCCGGGCTCGAGGTCGATCAGCCCCACAGAAGGGGTGAGTTCCGATCCGCCGATGGCGCTGGCCAGCGCCTTGCCGGCCGCCGACTTGGCGGCTTGGGTCGGGGTCCACGCCCCTTGGTCCATCATGAATTCCCCGATGGTTTGATCCCGAGTTATCTGCCGCAATCGTCCCCCCCGGAGATAGTAGGCCCGGGTGTCGCCCACGTGGACGATATAGGCCCGGACCCCCACCAACATGGCCAGCGTCAACGTCGTGGCCGGGGCTTTGTCCGAGTCGCCGTGGGCCTGGATGATCTCGTCGTGCGCCTCGCGGATACTCCGCTCGAGTCGTTCCAGGAACTGATGCTCTTCATCGAAATTGAACTGGTGGTAGCATCCAGCCGCCCGGCCCACGTACCCGAGGAGGCCGGTCACCACGGCATTACTCGCGAGTTCGCCGCCCGGCCGGCCGCCAACCCCGTCAGCCACGGCGAACAGAAACGCCTCGGCCCCGCCGAGGCCCTTGGCCATTTCTTCAGGGCCCAAGCTGCTGAACCGAATCGTCACCGACTTTCGGATCGAGGCGACGACGAAGTGATCTTCGTTCTGTTCCCGGACCCGACCGACATCGGTCATGCCGAACGCCTCCACCCCGGTCATCGTGCCCCCGCGGCCAACGTGGCTTTCGCCAACCAGTTGAACAGGGCGGTGACGCCGTCGCCCGACTTGGCGCTGGTTCGGAATACCTGCCACGGCTCCTTGGCTAACGCCGAATCATCGGCCGGGGTCAGCGCCCATTGGTCAACGAGGTCGGTCTTGTTAAGCGCGATGACCGAGGGCACGTCGCCGATGGCATTGCGGACGATGGTCTGGAGCTCGAAGATCTGTTCGAAGGTCTCCCGCCGGGTCCCGTCGACCACGTAGATGACGCCGTGACCCCCGCGGAGGTAGCTGACCGAGATATCGGCCGTGTCGTCGCGGCCGGCTAAGTCCCACAGGATCGCGGTCATCTCGGCGCCGTCGACCACGACCGTCTTCCGGTCGATCTTGACCCCGACCGTGCTGTGATACTTGGTCGAGAAGAGCGAGTGGACATACTGCTGGACGAGGCATGTCTTGCCGGTGCCGAATAACCCGACCATGCAAATCTTTTTCTGTATCATCTCACCCTCACGACGCGAACGGCAAACGAAACACTGCGGTTGGTTCGCTCCAACTGACTGGTATCGGACGAGGTCAGCGGCTGCGCTATCCCAACTCCCGCCGTCGAGAGCACGGAGGCCGGCACCCCGAGCGCCACTAGCCGGCGGCCAACCGCCTCGGCCCGCAACCGGCTTAACGCCTGATTCGCCGTGTCGGTACCGGTCGGATCGGTTCGCCCGATGAGGTCGAGGCGAAGGAAACCCGGGCCGCCCGGTAGGGCCAAAAGGCCTTGGAATTCCGATGCGACCTGCCGAATGGTTGCCTCCGTCCCCCGGGTATCCGCCGAGCCGGGTTCGAAGAATACGCGGCGTCGTTCGATCACGCCCCGAAGCGCTTCCGCTTCTGTCGATAGCACGGGCGTCACACCGCGGAAGTCGACTACCGTGACTCCGATCGGGGCGCCCTCCCGATCCGGCCAGCCCGCAGGCGCCGATCCCTGGCCAACCAGGGTGTCCCCCCGGAGGGTCAATTTGACGGTTTCGGGGGCACCAAGCCAGCCCCGGGCCCGGGCAATCACCATTTCCGGCTGTAACGAGAGATACGCCGAAAAGTCGCTGTCGACCTTGCCGGTATCAATCCCGATGCGGGCCAACAGGATCCTTGGGTCCGGCGCGAGAGGGTCCTTGAGTCCGGCCAACTGCCACCGGCCCCCACGACGCTCGGCCGAAACAAGCACGACGCCCGGCTCGGCCCGGAGCCGAGCTAAAGCGCCATTCCAGCGCCGGGGCGACTGGAGCGAGAGCCAAGCCGCCGCCCCGATCAGGATGACGACCGGAACCGCCCAGACCAGCCAGCGTCCCGGCCCCGACCGCCGCGTACCCGAGCCAGTGCTGAGGACTGTTTCGAGGAGGGCCTCCAAGGCGGGCTGGGCCGGCGTGAAGGGCGCGGCGTTGCCGTCGAAGCCACCCAACTGGTTCGCGAGTTGAAAATGGAGGTGCTCGAGGGTGTCCTGGAGCCGGGGCACCAAACTGTCGGGCGCCTGACCGCGCACCACGGCGGCAAGCACCGCTTGGGGGCCTGCTTCGACGACGACCGTCAACTCGCCGACGCTGAAGGTTCGGAGCCGGCCGCCTACCTCGGCGGTTTTGAACGAATCGCCGACGAAGTCCTGAATGGCGGTCAACATCCCTGACACGAGGTCCGCGTCGGCCACCTTCAGTTCCGGCGGAGCCGCGTGGGCGAGCAAAAGTCCGGTTTCGCTGTGGATCAAAAAGACTTGCTCGACCCGATACAGCAGGGCGTGCTTGATGACGATCTGGGAGAAGGGGATCCCGGTCCGAAGGGACTCCCATCGCCATCGGAGACCCCGGGCCGACAGGCTGTGTTCGATCGCGGTGTTGACGCTAAGCACCAAACCCGACATCGCCTCGGCGATCGCTTTCCGGATCGCGGGCCCGATCACCGGGAAGATGGCGGTGGTGATCTGGGTCGGGTTCCGTCGGATCGACTCGGTCAGCGCGGTCTCGACGGTTGGACCGAGCGCCCGGGCCAGTTGCCGGTCCTGTCCCGCGCGTCGGGCGATCGCCTCGGGCAAATGCTCCGCGATCGCTTCGGGGGTCAAGGCCCCCGCGTCCAGCTCGCGCTCCAGCCGGTCGATCCGGTGGCGCTCGGGACCCACCAGGAGGTCGCGCAGGGCCCGAAACTCTTCGGGCCCGGTTGTCGGTTCGGGCACCGTTAGCCCCGGGCGGCCTTCTTACCTGTCTTCCGCCCCTCGCCGACTAGCGCCGAGGCCATGCTGGAGAGCATCTCGCTCAGGGTCACCGTGTCGAGTTTCTCGCTCTCGAGTTCGGTAACGGCAAGGCTCAGCTCGGCGGTGATCCGGTCGGAGAGTTGTTTGATTTCATCACTCGTGGTGATCGAAACCTGGAGCAACTGGTCTCGGAGCTCGGCGTCCGACTGAGCGTGGGTTTCCTCGAGCTTCGCATGCCGCTTCTCGATGGTCCGGAAGGCATCCTTGCACTCCGCGGCCAGGGCCTTCAGGTCGTCGGTCCGCTTGGTGCGTTCGGCGCCGAGCCGTTCGTTCAGAGCCTCGAGTTCCTTCTTTGCGTTTGCTTCCAGCTCGGCGCAACGTCTGGTAAAATCGGTCCGGATCGCCTGTTGCTCCCGCTGGATCCGTTCTTCCAGTCCTTGCAACCGGGCCTCGACCAGGCGCATTTGGCCGCCAAATAGGATGTCGCGGACTTTGTCGAGGCTCTCGGGCTGGCTTTCCGGTTCCGGGAGCCTTGGCTTTTGGTGGTTTTTTGACATGGTTCTTCGATGATTGGGGACTCAAAATGATGCCGCCGTTCCGGTCTTCAAGTTACCGTCTCGTTCGCGGGCTGGCTACGCCTAACTGGCGGCCGGTAGGCGTAGCGCCGGGGCGGGCCTCGCCGTAGTTTGGGGTGTGGACACTCCACATGCCGCCAACCCCGCGTCGCCGGCCGGTGCCAGGCCTCGTGACGAAGACCTCGATTTTTTCGGCCTGTCCCATCAGGGGTTGGTTCGGAAAAACAATGAGGACCATTTCCTCTTTTCGACCCTTCACAAGACGATGCGGGTCGGGGGAACCAATCTGCCGAATCCCGAGCTGCTCGAATTGCCGAGCCAGCGATTGGCGTCGTTTGCGATGGTGGCGGACGGCGTGGGCGGGCGGGCGGGGGGCGAAATCGCGAGCCGGGCGGCGGTTGAGACCATTGCCCGTTTCGCCACCGACGCGATGCAGTGTCTTCTGAGTTCTGACGGGCGCGACGAAGCCGGCTTTGTCGCGGCCCTCGAGGCCGGTGCGGCCGCAAGTCACCAGGCGGTTCTGGCGCGGTCGGCCCTCGACGGCGGCGGCAGCGCCACGACCCTTACCGCCGTCATGACGGTATGGCCGAGCCTGTTTGTGCTCCAAGTCGGCGACAGTCGCTGCTACCGATTTCGGGGTGGCGCGCTCGAACAACTGACCCGCGATCAGACCATGGCCCAAGAACTGGTCGATTCGGGCGTCCTCGACCCGGCGGTCGCGCCCAGGACCCGATTTGCCCACGTGCTATCGAGCTCGATCGGCGGCCAGG
>JAYVJS010000282.1:0-2332 GCA_043769075.1 Gemmatimonadota bacterium
CTCGGAACAACCCCTGCACCCCGGTCGTCGGCGTGGTTGAGACGGTCCGCCTCTCGAATGTGATCGAGCCGTCGCCCCGGCCTCAATACTACCTGCCGCTCGGCAGCCGGCTCTCAGCGTCGGCCGGCCGGACGATCGTGATTCGCGCGGCGCCGGGCGCCGCCTCGGTCGCCGCCGCGGAGCTGGGCCGGGAGCTTCGCCGTGGGTTTCCCCAAGCGAAGACCACGGTCACTCGAATGACCGACAACCTGGAGCCGGAGTACCGTCCCTGGAAGGTCGGGGCCGCGTTATTCAGCGCGATGGGCCTGCTGGCACTGGTCGTGGCACTGATCGGGATTTACAGCGCGGTCGCCTATGCCGTCAGCCAACGGACCCAGGAGTTTGGGATTCGGGTCGCCCTCGGCGCTCAGATGGCGGACGTGATTCGTCAAGTCGTGGGCGAGGGACTCAAGGCTGTCGCGATCGGGGTGGCGCTTGGGGTGACAGCGGCGTTAGCGGCGGGGCGCCTGATTGCCGCCCTGCTCTACGGAACGTCGGCCGGCGATCCGGTGGTCATCGTCTTCGTTTCGATCGGTCTGCTGGCCGTTGCGGCGGCTGCGGCGGCCATCCCAGCGTGGCGAGCAGCTCGGACCGACCCGGTGTCGGCCCTCCGCCATGACTAGCGGGAATGTCGACTAGAGCCCCAAGCCTAGCTGCGCGATGGGCGCAAAGCTCTGCCGGTGATGGCGGGTCGGCCCGTGCTCATCGATTGCCAGGATGTGGGCCTCAGTGCCGTACCCGCGATTGGTCCGCCAGTGATACGGCGGGTAGCGACGGGCCAAGTTGACCATCAGCCGATCGCGAACGGTTTTCGCGATGATCCCCGCCGCCGAAATGGAGACACAGAGCGCGTCGCCGTCGATCAAGAACTCGTGGACGAACCCGATTTCCGGCATCGCCAGACCGTCGAGGAGGACTCGGCACTCGGCGCTCGGCACTCGGCGCCCGGCGTAGAGACGCAAGATGGCGCGGCGCATGGCGAGGGCGGTGGCGCGCCGGATGTTGAAGCGGTCGATTTCTTTGACCGAGGCGGCGCCGATGCCGATGGCGAGGGCTCGTTTTCGAATCAGGAGGACCGCTTGGTCGCGTTGGGGCTCGGAGAGGGTCTTACTGTCGCGAATGCCGGCCAAGCGTTTGACGTCTCGGGGGAAAACAACGGCCGCGGCCACCACTGGACCAGCCAGGGGACCGCGGCCTGCTTCGTCGACGCCGAGAAGGAGTTTGCCTTCTTGCCACGCGAGCCGCTCCAGTTTGAGGGTCGGGCGCGTGACCGACATCGTGACCCGTTACTACGCGGTGGGAGCGCGCTTCTCGCGGATCCGGGCGCCCTTGCCGCTCAGATTGCGGAGGTAGTACAACTTCGCCCGGCGGACCCGGCCTCGGCGAACCACCTCGATCGTCGCGATGATCGGGCTGTGGAGCGGGAAGATCCGCTCAACCCCAATCGACGCCGAGATTTTCCGGACCGTGAAGGTTTCATCAATCCCGCCGCCTTTGCGGGAAATGCAGGTGCCCTCGAACGCCTGAAGCCGCTCTTTGTCACCTTCGCGGACGCGAACCATGACTTTGAGGGTATCGCCGGTGGCAAAATTCGGGATGTCGGACTTGAGCCCTTCGCGGGCCAGCGTTTCCAAGGCAGTCATGGTGTTACTCCGTTTCGTGTTGCTGGTGCCACGCCGCCCACAAATCCGGGCGTCGCTGGGCCGTCAATCGCTCGGCCTCTCGTTGTTTCCACGCGTCGATTTCGGCGTGGTTCCCGGATCGCAAAACCTCCGGGACCATCAAGCCCCGGAACTCCGGGGGTCTAGTATAGCTCGGCGGGCTCAACAGCCCGTCGTAGAACGAATCAGAACTGGCCGACTCGTGGTCGCCTAAAGCGCCCGGCAACAGCCTCACGATCGCATCGACCATACAAAGCGCCGCCGGCTCGCCGCCACTCATGATGAAGTCGCCGATCGAGACTTCATCCGCTCCCAGGACATCGACGACGCGCTGGTCGATGTCCTTGTAATGCCCACACACGATCGTGAGCTTGGGTTCGAGCGAGTACCGGACCACATCCTGATGGGTCAGCGGCTTCCCACGAGCCGACATCACCACGACCCTGCCCGGCTCACCGAGCGACTCGACCGCCGCCACCATCGGCTCCGGCTTGAGCACCATCCCGGCTCGGCCGCCGTACGGTGTGTCGTCGACGGTCCGGTGCCGATCGGTGGCGAAATCTCGGAGCTGGACCACCCGAAACTCGACCAAACCCTTCGACGCGGCCCGGGCCGGAATGCTGGCGGCCAGA
>JAYVJS010000283.1:0-26468 GCA_043769075.1 Gemmatimonadota bacterium
TTGGATGCCACCACCGGGCGCGAGCGCTGGCGTTACACCACCGGAAACGACACCACCGACTACAACCAGATCGGGATCGCGAGCTCAGCCGCGGTGGCCGGCGGCCTGGTCTTCGTCGGTGGCCGCGATGGGCACTTCCACGCGGTCGACGCCACGACCGGCGCCCCCAAATGGAGTCATGACAACCATGGTGGCTGGACCATCGGTTCCCCAGCGGTGCGGGATGGAGTGGTCTACTTTGCGACCTCCGACGGCCGACGGTTCAAGGCGCTCGGCGCGGCCACCGGTGCGGTGCGCTTCGATCTCGCGAACAAAGCGATCTCGTTCTCGTCTCCCGCATTGGCCGGCAATGCGGTCTACTACGGCACCTCGGACGGATGGCTTCATGCGGTGGACATCCGGACCGGCAAGTTCCTGGGCCACTTTCAGTCCGATGGGTCGAAGGAGAACCTCGCTAAATGGACCGACTCAGCCGGGGTGTTTCAGTCAGGGCGGATGTACCCGGATGGCACCCTCGACGGGATGATGATCGGGATGCGCACCATGTTCACCGTGGGGTCGATCCTTTCTTCCCCCACGATTGTGGACGGGATCCTCTATGTAGGAAGTGCGGATGGAAAGGTCTACGCTCTCCGTTGATCGAGGTGTTGGCATCGCGTCCCGTTTCGTTCCGGCAAGGAGCATTCCCGATGAACCCGATATTCCTCCTCCCGCTTTCCGTCATCGGCGCCATTCTCGCCAGCAGGACGACCCCGTCCGACCCGCCTCCAAGACGAGCGCACCACTCGATCGCGTACGACGAGGCGAGGCAGCGGGTCATCCTGACCGGCGGCAGCACGCCCATCGACGACGGCAGGAACTTCGAGTTCTTCAACGACCTCTGGTCCTTCGACGGCACCCGCTGGATCAAGGTCGCGGAAACCGGCGAGAAGATGTCCGGGAGCCAGCTGGCCTACGATACCAGCCAGAACCGATTGGTCTCATTTGGTGGGTATGCCGGCGCCTCGCTCGGGGATGTCCGAGTCCTGGTTGCCGATGCGTGGCAAACAATCGGGCGCCACCCCGCGATACTCGCCGCCGAACCGGGGTTCGTCTACGACACTCGACGGAACCGGTTCGTGGCGTTCGGCGGGTCGGACGGGCCCGGCCGAGTCCACGGTGAGACTTGGGAGTTCGACGGCACGGCCTGGCGGAACGCCGCGGTGACAGGGCCGGTCGCGCGGCAAGGTCACCTGATGGTGTTCGACAGCCGGCGTGGGACGACCGTCGTGTTTGGCGGTGGGGCGCGGGCTGAAAAGGGCCAGCGCCCCGTGGCGCTGGACGATACCTGGGAGTATGACGGCCGGGTTTGGTCGGAGCGTCGAGTGCCGGGGCCGGGTCCCCGCTCCGCCGCCGGGGCGGCGTTCGATTCGCGACGCGGATTGGTCATCCTGTTCGGCGGCGTGGGCAGTGACGGCTTTCTCGGTGACACCTGGGCGTGGGACGGGACGACCTGGAAGAAACTCTCCGACTCCGGTCCGGCACCGCGAGCGATGGGGTATCTCGCGTACGATAGCCGCCGGGACCGGGTCGTGCTCTTCGGCGGCCGCAAGGGTTATCCCAACGGTGATCTGAACGACACCTGGGAATGGGACGGGACGTCGTGGCACCAAGTCGGTGAGTGAAGAGCCATGATGCTGAGGTGCGGCTCGTTCAGGCGCCCTTCCGGTGGCGCCAGGCCGCCAAGACGGCCTTTTCCTTCTCTTCCGTCAGCCCGGCGTTCTTGACCGCTTGAGCCCGGGCGGCGTCGGGCAGCCCCTGGTACCAAGCCTGGGCGTCGACCGCGGTCGTGGCCAGGGGCCTGAAGGTCAGACCGGCCGCGATGGCCCGATCGACGTTGGTCTTGGAGATCACGTGTTCGGGGTCGGACTTGGGGAGCCAGGTTGGCATTTCGGCCCATGGGGCCACCTTCTGCTCCGCGAGGAAGTCCGCCGGTACCCAGACAAAGCCGATGTCTTTGTCGCCGTTGAAGGCGGCCCGGATGCCGTAGAGCTGTTCGGCCATCGTCATCGGCGCCTTGGGGCCCGTGGCGTTGAAGGTGCCCGTCGTCCCATTCTCCGCCATGCGGATCGTCCACTCGGCCAGATCGCGGGCATCGACGATCTGGATCAGGTCGCTGCCGTCGCCGGGGGCCAGGATCTCGCCGCCCTTCTCGATCCGATAGGGCCAATAGCCGAATCGGAACGAGCCGTCGCCAGGTCCGACGATCAGGCCGGGCCGGATGATGGTTGTTTTGGCGCCGAACCACTTCGCCGCTTCCCGTTCCGATGCGGTCTTGAGGCGGCCGTACAGGAATTCGAAGTTCTTGGACGCGTCCTCCTGGGTCACGGTCAACGGATCGCGGTCCTTGAGTTCCACCAGGGGCGAATCTTCGGTGATCGACTGTTGGCCGGCCGGGTCGTAGACCGAGATCGTCGAGATGAAGAGGTATTGCCCGGTGTGACCCTTGAGGATGCTGGCGGCGTCCTTGACCCAAAAGGGTAGGGTGGTCGGATTGTCGATCACGACGTCCCAGTCCCGGCCCTTCAAGGCATCGACCTGGTGGAGACTCCGGTCACCCTTCAGCTCTTCCACCCCTTTTGGGAGCCGATCATTGCGGCGGCCGCGATTGAAGACGGTGACGGTATGGCCGCGAGCCAGAGCGTAAAGGACTTGGTGAGGGCCGGTCAGGCCGGTGCCGCCGAGGATCAATAACTTGAGCGGCTTCGGAGCCGCCGGCAGTTCGGCGAACGTCGTGGCGCTGAGCCGCCGATGACCCAACGCCAGCACGCCACCCGCGGTGGCGGAGAATTTGAGAAACGCCCGACGATCGCTCATCGTTCCTCCTTCGAATCGTTGATCTCTTTCCACTGCCTGCCGTTCCACTCCCAGGTATCGTCGGCTGACCCTTGGATGCCCCCATACAGAATCGTCGTGCCACGGGCCCGGTCGTAGACCATCACCGGTTGATACCGATATCCGGGGGTTGGCCCGGTGAGGCGGATCTCGGTCCACCGCGAGCCGTCCCACTGCCACATATCGCTCAACGGGGCATCACGGTGTGCCGCCGCTCCGCTATAAAGGAGTACCACGCCTGCGCGCTCGTCGTAGACCATCCCGTGCGCGTATCGGCCCCGCGGGCCGCCCTCCGCCACTTTCCGCCAGCCGCCTTCTTCAAAAACCCAGGTATCGTCGAAGAACGGCTGGGGCTGGCCGGGCGCCGGCTCTCCGCCGACTCCACCGAACAGCACCACCTGGCGCCGTTTGCTGTCATAGACGAGCGCGGTGCGGCCGCGCCCGGGCGGCCCCTCGGTTGCGATCCGGGTCCAGCCGGTGGGCCCAAACTCCCAGGTATCGGAAGGCCACGGTGTCGAGCGGTCGCCCGGGATGCCTCCAAACAACAGAACCGTCTCCCGCCCCTCATCGAAGACCATCGACTGATGGTCGCGGGGCGGGAGGTCCGAGCCGAGAAATCGCCGCCATCCGGCGGCGGTCCCGACCCAGCTATCGCCCAGAATCTCGAAGCTCGAATCATTGGCCGCCCGTGCCGCGCCGCCAGTGACGATCGCCAGGCGGCGCCGCGAATCGTAGGCGCCTCCGCGGTTGCCCCGAGTCGGCGGACCGGGGGCGGTGATCTGCTCCCAGCGGGCGCCGGACCAACTCAACACCCGGTCGCGGCCACCGGCCCGGAGCGGGCCCGCGCTTCCCGAGAGTACGACCCGCCCCAGGGCGGGGTCGTAGTATCCCACGGCGCGCTCGAATCCGGGGCGTCCGGACCGCGCCGATCGTGATGGCTCGGGCCCGGGCGACTGCGCCGAGGTGGGCGCCGTCGGATGGGAGACGATCAGAATCGCCGCAGCAAGAAGCCGGCATGTCAACCGGTTTGGCGACCTCATGGTTCCGCTTCCTCGGGGCTGCCGGATAGGATCATTCTACCCGCAGTACCGGGGGCCCCAATTGAACGATGTTGCGATGGCGAGCGGCACCATTCGACCGGAGGCTCCCCGGTCGGGTTAGGCACCTTCTCGACCAGCCGGAGCACCGCGGTGCTTAACGTGCCTCCCGGGGCTCTGCGGACCCGGCCCGCCCCTCTGGTGGTCTTTCTCCATGGCGCGTTACGCACCGTTGATTTCTTCGTGGCGGGCCATCGCGCCGCCCGATCTGCCATCATCATCGCGCCGTATGGGACGAACCGGGGCGCCATCGGCGCTAACTGCACCAGCCGGCTGACCCGGGCGGGATTCCTGCGAGTATAGACGAACGTCTCCATCCCGCCGCCAGACCACCCGATCAGCGATACCCGCGGGCCCCCCGGTGGACTGCGGACTGACGAAGCCTGCCCGAGCCTGACGGCTATCAACACCGTCAGGCTCCAAAGCCGCACGCCCGACCGACCTGCTATTGAACCGGCGGGGTACAGTTGTCCCCGAGGCTCCTCGCCAAGCACTCCGCCGTCGGAATCGGCATCCTGGAAAATGTTACGTCGCCGGCCCGGTCGAGCGGCAACGAACCGAGCCGCCCAAAGCGCCTGGCGTCGAGCCATCGGGTCCCGCTTTCCCACATCAGCGAGTAGGTCCGATTGTACAACAGCTCGGTAATCAGGTCGTTCTTGGGGCTCGTCACCGTCAAGGTCGTCGGCGCCAGGCCGCCCGATTGGGTCCGGATCAAGTCGATGTCGTCGATCGCGGCTTGAATATTCCCCAGCTGCAGGTTGGCCTCAGCCCTCAGCAAAATCAGTTCTTCGTTCTTGATCATCGGGATCCCCTTGGCCAAGTCGGGGCTACCCGAGGTGAAGTAGACCGAGAACTTGTAGCGCCCCGTCAGGCCATCGAGGGTCCGGGCCCCGCCGTCGCCGGTGAAATCGGTGATCTTGTTCTGTCTCCGGAGGTCGGGCGACCCATTGGCTCGGTTCTGGGCCCCGGTGACGAGCGACGGGTGGGCAAAGAAGCTGATACTGCTCGCCGAGACCGCGAGCGGGCTGGTGGCGTCTCCGCCCGCCGTCGAGAAGGTGAAGTAGACGCCGGACTCTAGGGTCCCCGGCAGTCCGGCGGTGGTGATGAACGACTCATTCAACGCCGCGACCGCCGCGGTGTAGCACGGGTTGCCACAGGCCGCCATCGACGCCTGGAACACCAAGACCTTAGCCAGGAGTCCCCGGTTGAGTTTGAGGAACGTGGCGGGCGTCGAGAAGCCGGTCATCCCGGTTGGGGTCGCGAACGGGAACGCGGCGCCGCCGGCCGTTAGGTCCGTCTTGGCCGCCTCAAGCAACTCCACCACGTGCTTGTAGACGTTGACTTCGCTCAGAAACGGCGGCGGCGCGGCATTGACCGGCTGGCTCGCGTCGACCGGTGCTCCGTAGGTCCCGTTGCGCAAGATCGCCCGGAACAGCTGGAGGGCTTTGATCGTCTTGCCGAACCCGGTCGAGGCGGCCTTCTCCGCCGCGGTCATGTCGCCCGCGCCGGGAATGGCCTTGAGGTAGGTGTCGATGGTCCGAAGCGCCTGGTACTTTCCCGCCAGGAGTGCCGCGCCGAATGAACCGCCGTCCAGCGGGCCGCGGATCAGCTCACCGGTGTTGCGGTTGTCGTTCCCCTGAAGATTGTAACCCTCCCGCCCGAACACACCGTACCACCAGATGTCAGCGCCGATGTCGTTCCGGATCTGCGAATTGATGCCAATGGCCGTGAGGGCCAGTTTGTTGCGGGTCGGGGCCGACACCAAATCGTCGAGGGTCGGAGCATTCTCGTTTTGAATGTCGAAGGAGTTGCCGCAGGCCGCGAGGCCCGTTGCCAGGCCGAACGCGAGTAATGCCTGCCGAGTGTTCATGATGAGTTGTTTCATGGTTAGAATCCCACCGCGAGGTTGAAGAACAGGCTGCGGCTCGGCGGAAACGGGGCGACATCGATCCCTCGGGAAACCGCTTGGACGCCGAAGTTGCTGACCTCAGGATCGAGGCCGGTGTAGGGCGTGAACATCAACAGGTTCCGGCCGGTGACCGAGAGCCGGACGTCACTGATCCCGGCGCCGAACGACTGCGCGATCCGTTTCGGCAAGCTCCAGCCCACCGAGAGCTCCCGCAGCTTGAGGAAGGTGGCGTCCTCGACATAAATCGTCGCGACGCCGAGGTTCGCCAACCGGATCCGCTCCTTGCCGGCCGGCGTGTCCGCGTCGGCCGCCGTGCCCTGGAGGTCATAGTTGTTCTGGTTCAGGTTGACGACGTTGCCGCCCTGCTGCCAGTCCCACAACATGCTGAAGGACAGGCTTCTCCAGGTCACGTCGTTTGCGAAGCCCATCCGGAAGGTCGGATTGAAGTCGCCGACTTGACCCACCACCCGGGTACCGGTGGCGTCGAGATAGTTGCCACGAATCTGGGTGATCGATTTGCCCTGCTCGAGCCGGGCCGCGCCGTAGAAGGCTCCGAAGCCGGCATTCGGCGGGTTGAAGGCCGGTACCGGCAAGGAGTCGACGTTACTGCGGAGGGTGACGAAGGTGCTCCGAGCCGTCCAGGTCAAGCTCCGGGTTTGCACTGGGGTCACCCCGAGCGCCAACTCGATTCCTTCGTTGCGGAGCTGGCCGCCGTTGAACACCTCGCCGATGAAGCCGGTCGTGATAGCCGGGATCCGGTTGAGGAGCAGGTCCTTGGTGATTCGTTGAAAGGCGGTGGCTTCGATCGAAACCCGGCCGTTCCACAAACTGATATCGGTGCCGGTCTCGATCTCCCACAGCCGTTCCGGGCGAATGATGGGCGAACCGGCGGCCACACCCCCGACGTTGAGGCCCGTTTTTCCGCCGAAGACCACGCCGACTAAGTTGGTGAACTTCTGGCCGAACACCGGCTGATTGCCCGTGCTCCCGTACGCCCCTCGGAGTTTCACCTCGCTCCCGGCTCCAAACGTGTTCGGGAACCGGAAAGATCCGGACACCTTGGGAAAGAAGTAGTACTTCGAGACGTCTCCGTTCACGCTGCTCCGCTCGGCCCTGACCGCGCCGCTCAGGTTGAGCCGCTGGTCGAAGAACAGGAGATCCTGTTGTCCGTAGAACGCGAGGGTCTTTTCTTGGGTCAGGGCCTCAACGGCCGCGACCGTGGCGCCTTGATTGACATTCGTTTGGCCGGGGATCAAGCCGGTCGACTGAATGTTGGTGGTCCGAAGCCGGCGGGTTTCGAGCTGCGCTCCCGCTGACGTCGTCGCGACAAACCGGCCACCGCTGGGCGCGTAGGTGTGGATCGCATTGGCGCTCAGGTTGACGAGGCGGCTGGCTCCGCCGCCTTTGAGCGACGTCCCCGGTTGAACCTTCGACGCCTCGAAGAACAATTCATTCGGTGAATACAGATCGCTCGCGGCGTTGAAGATGTCCGAGCCGGCGTTGGTGGTGAGCTGCAACGTTCGGGTCGCCGTGGTGATAGCCCGGTACGCGAGGTTGACCCCGCCGGTGAAGCGATAGGTTTCCTCGTTGTTGCGAGCCAGGGCGGCGAGTTGAAACGGGTTCGTGCCGGAGCCAAGAGGCTGCGGCCAACTGCCGTCCGGCTGCTGCCGGAGATCGACGAAGCTCGGAATCAGACTGATGGCGTAGCCGTAGCTGGCGTCGTTGTTGGCGTTCCCGGCAAACCCGCGCTGCTGGAGGCCCCGATTGAAGTTCATGCTGACCGCGGCATCGAACTTCGATCCCAGTTTCTGGTCGAGGTTGAGCCGAATGCCCTGACGCGAGAAGCCGGTGTTTTGGACGATTCCCTCGTCTCGCTTGGACGTCGCTGTCGCGAAGAACCGCGTCGTCTCACTGCCCCCGCTCATATCGACCACGGTTTCGTACGACAGGGCTTTTCGATTGAATAGCTCCGCCCAATGATCGTGGGCTTCCGGGATCTTCCCGCCGGCAAAGTATGGCGCGGCCCGGGCTCCGAAGATCCCGACCGCCGTGGCCTCGTCCGTGAACACCCGGTACGGCAGGCCTCGGAGCAGCCGCGAGGTTCCGACCCGCTGGGTCAGGTTAAACCTGACCTTGCCAGGCTGGCCGCGAATCGTCGTGATCACCACGACGCCGTTGGCGGCCTTGGACCCATAGATCGACGAGGCCGCCGCGCCTTTGAGTACTTCGATCTTGGCGATTTCGTTCGGGTTGATGTCGGCGGCCCGGTTGACTTGGTCGTCTTGGGCTCCGCTGCCGCCGCCGACCTGTGTGGCGCCCGCCGCGCTGATCGCGCTCCGGTTGCTCGGAATCTGGACGTCGCTGTAAATCACCCCGTCAATCACATAGAGGGGATTGGAGGAGCCGAGGACCGTGTTGGTACCGCCCCGAATCCGGAACTGGGCACCACCGCCCGGCGCCCCGCCGTTGCTGGTAATCGCGACGCCGGCCATCCGGCCCGACAAGGCGACGTCGATCGACGGCGCGGACACTTTGGTGAGATCGTCGCCGGAAACGACGGAGACGGCTGTATTGGCGTTCCGCCGCTCGGTTTGGGTTGCCGCGCCGGACACAATCACTTCCTCGAGTTTGAACACGTCCTGATCGAGCGCGACGGTGACCGTGGATGTCGAGCCGGAGACCGCGATTTCCTTCCGCTGAAAACCGATTGCACGGACCAACAGGCGAATATCACCGCTCCGCGCGCTGATGATGAAACGACCGTCGAGTCCGGTCCGAACCCCCGACGTTACCCCAACGACCGATATCGCGGCTTCGGCGATCGGTTGCCCCCCCGCCGATCGCGTTACTTGCCCCGTAATTTGGCGATCTTGCCCGGTTGCCCCGCTAACGTTCGGTGCAAACAACACCGCGAGCAGGGCCACACTAAGTCTCGAACCCATCTTGCTACCTCCTCTGAAGAGTCTTGTGCGCCATCGCTCTTGCGGCGCAGTGACACTCCTGGAAGGCAACAACAGGGCCTCACCGTTCGTCACGCCATCCGGTCCGGCTGCCGCCCCCTGGTGACCACTCAGCCCGGGCCCGTGACGGAGTGACACGATTCGGTGTGTCGGTTGGACGCTAATTTGTGTCGTTAGGTAGGAATCAGGCCAGCGGCGAGAGCAGGACCTCCATCAGTGACTGCCGGTAACGACGGCTCAGCCGCAAGCTGTGGCCTCCCACGAGGGCGACCACCCCATCGCCGTTGGTGCCGGCCCGAAGCCCCACAACGCGGGACACGTTGACGACCGTGGACCGGTGGATCTGCCGGAACTGCCCCGGGTCGAGCCGGGCCACGAATCCTCGGAGCGTGGCCCGGATCGTCCGTGGAGATCCGTCTACATAGACATGAACGTAGTTGCCGTCCGATGCGATCCAGTCGATCTGGTTGACCGACACGATCTCGAATCCCCCGGCCACGGGAATTGCGACCCGGCCCGGAGGCCCGGAGGCACCCTGCTCCCGTTTGGCTGGCGGCCAGTCGAATGTGCTGCTCATTTTCATCCTGACGAAGGTTGCCTGGGTTTCGTTCCACCAGCGCGAATCCCGGGCCAACACCGAGTCCAACGGCCTGAAGCGACGCCGATCGTCACCCTCGCGTAAACGCACCTGGGCACTCACGTTTCGGAGGGATCCGGTGTCCTCAGCGTGACGCGGAGGTTGGCGTCTAGTGCCCGCCCTGACCCAGGAACTCCATGACTCTGTTCGCCGTTGCCGCTCTGCTCGCCGCGACCCTGCGCCCCCCCGATTCCCTGGCGCTCCGTCTCGAGAAGGAACTCCGGCCGTACCTCGACCAGCGGGCCGCCGCCGGCCGGTTCTCGGGCGTCGTGATGGTCGCCCGCAAAGGCACCCCGATTTTCTCGGCCGCGTATGGGATGGCCGATCGCGCACGGGGGGTGGCCAACACCCTGGACACCCGGTTCAACCTGGGGTCCGCCAACAAGATGTGGACGGCGATTGCGATTGCCCAACTGGTCGAACGCGGCAAGATCGATGTCGACGCACCGGTGGGCCGCTACCTCCCCAACGTTCCGAACGCCGCGGTTCGCGACCGGGTCAAGATCCGCCATCTACTCAGTCATACCTCCGGACTCGGCAGCTACTTCCAAAACGGCTTTCAGCGGAATCGGACCTACGTCGAGTCCATGGCCGACTATCTCCCGTTCTTCATCCAGGACTCGCTCGCCTTCGAGCCCGGCAGCCGGATGGGATACAGCAACGCCGGATTCGCTCTCCTCGGCTTGATCATCGAGCGGGTTTCCGGTGTCTCATACTATGAGTACATGCGGACCAATATTCTGGCCCGGTTTACCAAGAACAACTCCGCGTTCATCGACGCTCGCCGGCCACCTCCGGATGTGGCCACCGGTTATGCGGCGGCGCCGGGTCAAGCCGGCTTGGTTCCGAATTGGGATCTGATCGAGCAACGGAGTTCGCCGGCCGGAGGCGCGTTTGTCAGCGCGCGCGATATGGTGGCGTTCGGCCGGGCCCTGTGGAGTGGGCGGCTGGTCGGGATGGCGCTGGTCAAGCAGTTCACGACCGGACAGGTGTCGATGGGCGTGGGAATCAAGTATGCGTTCGGGTTCGGCGATGGCACGATCAACGGCTGGCGCCATGTCGGGCACAACGGCGGGATTCCCGGGGCCAACGCCGAGTTTGTCTCCTTTCCCGATCATGACATCGATCTGGTTGTTCTGGCCAACCAAGACGGTCCAGCGGCCACCGACGTCCACTTCCGGGCCCTCGGGATCATCGCGGGGCTCGAGCGGCCGCTCGCGGTGGCGCTGGCGACCGACGATGATCCGCCGGCCGCCAGTCCAACCGCCCCGCCGCCGGCCAACGCCGATCGGCTGCCGGATAACGCCATCGGCCGGCGGACCGCGGCCTTCCTCACGGCGTACTCCAAGGGCACCGGCCAGGCCATGGCTGAATTCCTCACGGCGCATGCGGTACCGCGAACCGACCGGACCATCGAAGCGCGAGCCGGCGCTTTCGAAGCCTGGTTCGACACCACCGGCCCGCTCCGTTTCGATCGCGTGGTGCGCTTGACCGCCTCGGCCATCGACGTTGCCGTCGTCTCGGCCAAGGATGGCGCCATGGTGCTCAAGCTGACCTTCGAAGCGCAGGCTCCGTTCCGGCTCCAGGGGGTCGGGTTGGAGGCTGGTCCGCGGTAAGGTGAAATGTGGGGCGTTGCTTGAAGGGCCTATCGGCACCAACCGGGCAGGCTCGATACCACGGACCATCTGGGACGAGTCCACGCCGCTCGGGTTCGGTTCAATGTGCCGAGTCATCTCGGATGATCAGGGTGTCGCGGCGCATCCGCCCGCTCCGGGACGCTTCCCACAATGCCCGCTGCCCCGGGTCCAGGATCGCGGCAATCTCCGACTCGGTCGAGTCGATTGCGGCTTGCATGCTCGGGTCGAACTCTCGGACGACCCGAAAGACCCGGGAGCGGCCGCGACTCAGGGCGGCGCGGATCGAGTCGCGCTGCGGCGCCGACAGGCCAAGCCGCCCGAGTTCCTTGGGGATCCGATCGGTGGCGGTGACCGTGATCTGGACGCCCTCAGCCCGACGGCGTCCGAGCGCGAGCCCCGCGGCGAGGCCGGCCGCGAAGGTAAGCCCGATGAGCAGCAGCCCGAGCCATCGAGCCCGGGTGAATGGGGTGGTCATCGTCGCTCCTCGACGGGGGGAAGGGCGGCTGCCGCGAGGGCCCCGCGAAACAGGCCTGGCACTCCGATGGATTCGGCCACCGTTTGTGGCGCCGGCGGGCCCGCCGCGACGACGCGGAGGGCAAGTCCGAGGATCACGATCGCTGCCGCCGCGACGGGCATGGCCATCGAGGAAAGTCCCCAAACGAGGCCGACTGGGAGCGGATCGGGATCGGGGTGCGCCGCGATTTGGCCCATGACGCCGGCCACGAAACGATCGGCGGCCCGGGGGTCGTGGTCGGGATCGAGTGGCGCGAGATCGATTGGGTCGTCGGTCATGGCATCGCTCCGAAGATCGCGTTTATGTCGTGCCGAGGATGGCTCGGAGCTTCCGGCGGGCGTCGGACAGATGACGCCGCGACATCACGACCGAGATGCCGAGGCCGGCCGCGATATCGGCGTGGGACCATTGCTCCAAGTCGGCCAAGAGTACCACCTCGCGTTGGACGACCGGTAGTTGCGCCAGCGCCTGCCGGAGCCGGTCGCGGAGTTCTCGACGATTGAGCTCGTCGGCCGAGTCGGCACTCGCCTGGATCGAGTCGTCCAAGGCAACCACTCGCTGCCGGCGGATCGACCGCACCCGATTGAGGGCCCGCCGCTTGACGCTGGTCAGCAGCCAGGCGCCGAATCGCGCCGGTTGACGACAGCTGGCGAGTTCGGCATATCCGTGAATAAACGACTCCTGCGCCACGTCCTCGGCCTCGGCGGGATCGCCGACAATGGCGACCGCCCGGGCCAGGGCCGCCCGCCGATACCGGTGGACCAGCAGGGCGAAGCTCGCCTGGTTTCCCGCCAGCGTCGCGTGAACCAGTTCTTCGTCGGTTGGAGTGACGGTCACGTCTGGAGGATGACACCGGCGGGCAGAAAGTCGTGAGTAGGCAGTCGGTTCGGGCTCAGGTCCCCCCGGGCCGCCATTGCGCTCCATCCCATTCCCAAACATCACCTCGATAACCGTAGGGGGGTGCGCCACCGGGGCTCAAGGATCCGCCGCCGAATAGGACGACGCGCTGCCGGCGACTGTCGTAGGCCATGCCATGGACATACCGGGGCGTCGGACCGGCGGTCGAGTGCTGCTTCCACTTGGTGCCGTCCCAGGTCCAGGTGTCTTCCGGGAACGTGGCCGCCCGTCCGGAGCCGATCTGCCCGCCGAACAGGACCGTTTCGCCGCGGGCGGCATCGTACGCCAGACGATGGCGGGTCCGAGCGCCGGGGCCCTCGGTGGCGACCCGTTCCCAGCGCCCTCCGTCCCATTCCCAGGTGCCGGCGGAACCCTGACCCGCGCTATCCGAGCCGCCCACGAGTACGACCCGTTGTCGCCGACTGTCGTACGCCATGGCGTGGTGGACCAGTCCGCCCGGCCCGCTGACCGAATCGGCCAAGGTCCAGACGGAACCGTCCCAGGTCCACGTGCCCCGCGGCCACACGCTGCGGTCGGCATCGACCCCGCCGAACATCACCGCCGTCCGGCGGGCCTCGTCGTAGGTCATCGCGTGATGGTCCCGCGGTCCCGGAGTCAGGACGTTCCGTTCCGCCCAGTCCTTGCCGTTCCATTCCCAGAGATCGCCATAGCGAGTCCGGTTTCCACTGGAGCGGCCGCCGTAGACCACCAGGACCCCTCGATGGGTATCGAAGGCCGCGCCCGGCAGGGTTCGGTTACGCGGCCCCGTGCTTGCGAGGACCTGCCACGTGCTTCCGCTCAAGCGCCACAACGAATCGACCAGTCGTGGGCTGTTGTCGAGGATCTGTCCGCCGAGCATCAGCACCCCGCCGCCCGGGCCGGCCGAGGTCATGACGTGCCCGACCCGAGGCGCCGGTGACTGGGACCGGGCGGGAATCGGTGTCGCCATCACCGATCCAATGACCGCGAGGGTCATCGCGGCGATTCGGGCTCTGGCCACCGTCGGAGGAGACACCCGTTCGCTAGACGAGGATTCGTTGGCCGGGGGTCGCGGCCAGGGCGCTTCGCTGATATCGGCCGGGCGGCACCCCGATCAAGCGTTTGAAGAACCGAGTCAGGTGACTCTGATCGGCAAACCCGGTCAGGAAAGCCACCCGCGACACCGGATGACCCTCCCGTAGCAACGCCGCCGCGCGGTGAATTCGGACCTGCTCCAGATACGCATAGGGCGGAAGTCCGGTCGCGGCCCGGAACACCCGGATCAAATGAAAGACGCTGAGGCCGGCGATGTCCGCGAGGGCCCCGAGCCGGACCTTGGCGTGGTAATTGTCCTCCAGAAAACTCTGCACCCGGCGGACCGCTTTCCGGGTCTCATCAGCCGGCGGCTCGGCCGGCGCGGGTCGCCGATGCCGGCGCACCAGACTCGCCAATGCCTCGGCGACCTGGGTGTCGGTTCGGAGATCCGCCCCGTGGGTCGCGATCGCGACGTGGGCGTCCACCAGCTTTTTAGCGAGGATCGCATCGATCACCACCGGACTCTCGAACCACGGCAAGGAGGCGCCGCCCGATTCCGCCGACCAGTCGGATGTGGACCCCAAGGTGGCCGCCGAGATCAAGAAAGCCCGGTAGCTCGCCCCGGCGGCGTCGAGCGGGGCCCCGGCGTGAATCTCCCCGGGGTTGAAGATGACGACCGCGCCGGTCGGCACCCGATAGGCCCGCCCCCGGCATTTGATCAGACGCTGGCCCTCGACCACGACGCCGATTTCGACCTCCGGGTGGGAATGAGGCTGGGTGGCCAGGGTGACGAACCTGGCCTCCACCAGGTCGGCACCGCCTAACGTGGTGACCCGGTCGACCGACACAATGTCCTTGTTTCCGCCTGCTATCATGATGCGCACCGCTAGTTGGTGGGTGGGGGCCGTTTCGGGCAGCCCGTCTTTTGGTACGTGTCGGCGATCGACACGATCAACCACCTGTCGTTCAGCCGAAGGAGCTGCACGGCGTCGATGCCGCAATGGTTGAAGGTCGTGCCGAAGTGAAAATCGTATTCGGCCCAGACTTGGGCCAGGGTGCCCTCGATCTTGACGACGGGATTGAAGGCTCGTTCGCTCCAGTCGGGGCGGGGATCCTTCGCAACCATCTGAACCCACTGATCGACTGAGATGGTCTGGACCAGGTTGGTCCCGTCGGCCCGGGTCCGGATCCCGACCAAACGGGCGCCCGGCTCGAACACCGAGCGAAGAAGCGCTGTGTCCCGGGTTCGCATGGACTTGAACATCGACTCGATCGGGCTGAGAACCGCTCGGTCCGCCTCGGATTGAGCCTCTGCTCTGGCGACTCGAGCAGTCATCGCGAGGATGGCCAGGACAAGAAACCGTTTCAACGCTGCCGACTCCGTTTGGGGGACCCGTTGGACCCTACGGAGCGGCGTCGGGGAAGGTTCCGGCGCGCTGTTGAAGGCAGGATCGTTCAATCCCGGGGACGGGCGGGGCGCTCAATTTGAGTGAGACCTGCTTCGGACCTTGCATGGTGGTGTGCTCGCTCGCCCTCCGTTTGTTCGCGGCGCTCGTCCAGCGCCGGCCGTCACCCCACCGGTGGCGTTCATCGACGTGACCGTCATTCCGATGGACCGCGAGCGACGCCTCCGGCACCAGACGGTGGTGGTCGACGATCCCCGGACTGTTCGACATGCACGCCCACTTGCAAAGCGATGGCCGCCTTCCGGACAGCCTGGCGCCGGATGAACTCGCGCTGTTTCTCGCCAATGGAGTGACGACCGTCCGGCTGATGATCGGGACCCCGGAACAATTGGTCCTTCGCCGCGACCTTCGTGCGGGCCGGATCCAGGGCCCCGATTTGGTCGTCGGGAGCCCGCAGTTGACCGGCAAGGCTTTTGGAGGCGATTGGGGGCGGGGGCGGCGTCATGTTGGTCGAGCACCCGGGCCAGGCCCTCGCGGCGCTGGTCATTCCGCTCGAACACTTCGTGCCCGCGCCCGACTCGACCAAGCGATGACGGGTCGCTCCCCGCCGTCGTCGACTCGGCGGCCGCTCGCAACCAGAATCGACCGTTGAATCGCGACCGGGTTGTGGGCGAAAGGGCTGGGGAGGCAGTCTGCTCCCGTGCCTTTCTCGATCCTCGAACCACGGGACCCTATGCTAGCCCTACTCGTAAGCCTTGGACTTGCCGCCCGGATCGCAACCGGCGCGGCCGACTCGACGGAACTCCGTGGCGAGGCGCTGATCTCGGCGCTCCGACACGGCGGCTATACTATCATGCTCCGGCACACCAAGACTGACCGGAGTGTCAACGGGGGGCCGAACTACTCGAACCTCAAGCGGGCAGACCAGCGGAACCTGAACGACGATGGCGTCAGGGACGCGAAGCGGATCGGCACAGTGATGAAGCGCTTTGGCATTCCGATAGGTGAGATCCTGTCGAGCCAGATGTACCGGACCCGTGAAACCGCGGAGTACGTCTTTGGTGATCCGACTCCGAACGTGCTGTTACAGCAGTTAGCGGCCTCGCCCGAGCAACGCGCCTTGGTAGTGGCCATGCCGAAGGACGGAACCAATCGGGCAATCGTGACCCACCACTTCATCGTCGAGCGCTACGCCCCGGGTATTCGCCCGGGAGAGTTGGCGGAGGGTGAGGCGGCGGTGGTGAAACCCGCCAGCGACGGTACCCTCACGCTGGTCGGGCGCTTTACTCTCGCTGATTGGCAATCGCTCGGTGCGGCGGGTGTTGCCGGGCCGGGGGCGAGTGCGCCGGCGCCAGTCCATGGGGCCGCCGCCGGCACCGCCATGTTGCCGCACACCCGGGCCGGGAAGATCGCCGGTGAGTACCTGCGGGCGTTCAACACCGGCGATTCGGCCCCGATGCAAGTCTTCATCGAAACCTCGTTGGTGGCCGACCCGAATCGGCCGCTGGCGGCCCGGATCGCGAGCTACCGGAAGCTGTTCGATGAGCATGGGGCCTTGGCACTGCTGGCCGTGGAGTCGTCAGCGGACGATGCGGTCGCCTTTAAGGTTCGTTCGAAAGCAGGCGAGCCGACGCTCAGCCTCAAGCTTGCGACCGACCAGCCGGACCGCGTGGCGTCGCTGACCTTCACCTGGGGCCGGGCCCACTAGCGGTGGCGCGCTTGGCGCTCGGGAACCGCGCGGCCGCCGGGACGGGTTCGTCCCCGCGAGCGGCGAGTCTGGTCCTGGTAGGGGTGTGCCTTGCCTTGGGGGCCACGGCGTCGTTTGAAGCTCGTTTGGTCTCGACCGTTCACGGCAACCCGGTTCCCTGGGCCGTGGTGGTCCTAACGACCATGCCGCGTTGGTTGCTCCTCGCCGTCCTGTTGCCGGTCGTGATGCAGCTGGCGTGGCGGTACCCAGTGGTGCCGTTGAGCCGGCGGGCGGTCGTTCTTCACGGCGTGACCTTCCTGGTGTTGTCCGCGATCCATGCCCAAGTCCATGCGTGGGCCATCGGCCTGGGATCGCCGTTCGTGCCCTTGGTGTTCAGCTGGGGCGCACGGGTCACCCGGTCCTGGCTCAACACCATGCCGACGCTGGTGTTCATCTATGGCGCCATCTTGGTGTGGGCCTGGGGGATGGCTGAAGCGCGCCAGCGGCAGGAGCGCACGCTCCGAGCGGCGCAACTCGAAACCCAGCTGCACGCGGCCCGGCTGGCCGCCCTCCGCGCCCAGTTGCAGCCGCACTTTCTGTACAACACGCTGAACGGGATCGCCGCGTTGGTGGCGGACCGGAAGCCCGGGCCCGCGGTCGCGGCGATCGAGCAACTGGGCGAACTGTTACATGCCTCACTTCGCGAGGACGGGCGAGACGTCATCCCGATCGCCGAGGAACTTGCCTTGGCCGGGCAGTACTTGGCGCTCCAGCAGCTTCGGTTCGGAGAGCGGCTGTCGTACACCGTGGACATGGCGCCGGCCATTGCCGACTGGATGGTACCGGTGCTTTTGCTCCAGCCGGTGGTCGAGAACGCAGTAATCCACGGGCTGGAGGCGGGGCAGGCTACCCTCCAGGTCGCGATGACGGCAGCGGCCACGACGCACGGCATGGAACTCCGGGTTGAGAACAACGGACCGGACTTGGTCACCGGAACAACATCGTCCGCGGGGCAGGGCGTCGGCCTGGCGAGTACCCGGGCGCGGCTCGAGACGGCCTATGGACGCCGGGCTACCATGACACTTGGCTCGCGTCTCGGGGGCGGCGTGGTCGTCGTGATCACCGTGCCTCACCGGGCCGTCGAGGACCGAGCCGAATCGGATCTGGCCGGGGTTCTCCTCGCGGTATGACGACGCTCGTTCCGCACCGGGTGCTGTTGGTCGATGACGAAGTGCTGGCACGCCAACGGCTCAGGCAACTGTTGTCGTCCGCTCCCGACTTTGACGTCGTGGGCGAGTGCGGGGATTCCCGCGAGGTGGCCGATGCCGTCCGGCAGCTCCGACCCGACGTGCTGTTCCTCGATGTCCGGATGCCGCACCTCGACGGCTTCCAAGCCCACGACGGCATTCGAGCCCTCGTTAGGCACGTGGTCTTCGTGACCGCGCACGCCGACCACGCGGCTCGGGCCTTTGACGTGGCTGCGAGCGACTACATCTTGAAGCCGGTGACCCGGGCGCGATTCACCATTGCGTTAGACCGAATTCGCCGCTCGCTCGGCGATGGGGCCGAGCGGATCTTGCTCGGGGGAATGCAAGGCGGCGCCGTGATCGGTCTCCACGAGGTGACCTGGATCGAAGCGGATGGGGCGTACGTCGTGGTCCACGCCGCCGGCCGGAAACATGTGCTGCGCGAGTCGATGGGCCAGATCCTGTCGCGTCTCGGCGAGAGTCAGTTCGTTCGGATTCATCGCTCGGCCGGCATCAATATTTCTCAGGTCCGGGCGCTCCGCCGGGGAGCAGGCCTCCGCGAGGTCGAATTGAACGATGGGACCCGGCTTCCGATCAGCCGCCGCAAGGCCCGAGAGGTGGTCGAACTCCTGAGCCAACGGCCCCTCGGCGGCCGCTTGCAACGCCAGGCGACCGTTCAGGGCGGGGGTGGTTGAGCGGGTCGTCTACTGGGGCAATTCTCCGACCGACCCTATCGCGAGTCCCAGTGACCGAATCGATCCTGACTCCGTTTCCCTCGTCTCCCGTTGCCTTCGCAGTTCCGGCCGCGGCCCCCTGGTGGGTCCTTCGAGTCGGCGCGGCCCTCTGCTTCATCGGCCACGGTGCGTTTGGGTTCATCACCAAGGCGGCGTGGATTCCGTACTTTGGTGTCGTTGGGATTCCGGAGCCTTGGGCGTGGAGCCTGATGCCGTGGATCGGGGCCCTCGACGTGACCGCGGGAATGGCGGTGCTCTTTGCCCCGCGGCCCTTGCCGGTGATCTACATGGCTGTCTGGGCGCTGTGGACGGCGTGGCTCCGGCCGCTGGCGGGAGAGAGCGTGTTCGAGGCCATCGAACGAGCGGGGAACTACGGCGTTCCGTTCGCTTTTCTTCTGTGGGGTGGGATCCCCCGGTCATGGCGTGGACTGTTCGGGTCACTGAACGACCGGGCCACCGTTCCGGCGAACCCGGGCCGAGTCCGGCTGGTGCTGCAGTGGACGACCTGCCTGTTGCTCGCGGGTCACGGGGCGCTCGGCGCGGTAACCGGCAAAGCGATGCTTACCCAGCATTACACCGGCATCGGGCTGCCCGCGGTCACCACTCAGCTGGTTGGTTGGTTCGAACTGGCGCTGGCCGCGGCGATCGCGATCCGGCCGGTCGGGGGCCTGTTGGTGTTTGTCGCGTTGTGGAAGCTGGTGACGGAATCGCTCTTCATTGCCGCAGGGGCGCCGATTTGGGAATGGGTTGAACGAGCCGGCAGTTACGCCGCCCCGCTCGCGCTCGCCTTCGTGCTATTGACGGATCGGCGGCCGCCACCGCAGACCCACGGCCGCGAGCCCGTGCCGGCTCCCCGATAAGCGGCGGGGACGAACTGGCCGTGCGGCGGGTCCAGGTGGCTTCCGGTCCGACGCCCGTCGGGAGAAGTTTCCAACCATGAACACCCGGGCGGGGCGATGGGCCATCGGGTTCGCGGTGTGGACGGGACTGGCGATCTTAACCGCCACCCAGTCGGTCATGCGACGCGAGCTCGACAACCTGCCCATCGATTGGGACCGGCTGATCTCGGGTCAGCTGGTCAGCTGGTACAGTTGCGCCATCTTCACCCCGGCGTTCTTCTGGGCCGCGCGGCGGTTTCCGATCGACGCGGGCGTTTGGATCCGCCACCTCCCCTTTCACTTGGCCCTCTGCGCGGCGGCCTCGGCGATCAAGTTCCTGGTCGAGTGGACGGTCATGGCGCGGGTGCTTGGCTACCCGATGCCGGAGCTCAGCCGGATCGTGACCGGCGGATTCGTCTCCGAGAACATCGCGTTTTGGTGCCTGGCGGCCGCGATCCACGCCATTGAGTTCCAGCGCCGGGCCCGGGAACGCGAGATTCTCACGGCGCGGTTGCAGGCCCGGCTGTCGGAGGCGCACCTCACCGCTCTGACTGCTCAGCTGCATCCCCACTTCCTCTTCAACACCCTCCAGGGTATTTCGACGCTGGTGCATCGCGACCCCGGGGCCGCCGACGCCATGCTGGGCCATCTGAGTGCGCTGCTGCGAAAAACGCTGCACGGGCGGCCGCGGCAGGAGGTGACCCTCGCGGAGGAACTGACACTGGTCGACGACTATCTCGCCATCGCCCAAGTGAGATTCGGAGATCGGCTGACCATCGAGCGTCAGGTTGAGCCGGAAACGCTGGGGGCGCTAGTGCCGTGCCTGGCGCTTCAGCCGCTGCTCGAAAACGCGTTCGAGCATGGGATCGCGCGGAAGGCCGGATCCGGCCTGGTGACGATTCGGACCCGGCGGATCGACCAAGACCTCGAACTGACGGTCGCCGACGATGGCTATGGTCCGGCCGCCGGGGCGCTCCGCGAGGGCGTCGGACTCGGCTCGACCCGGGGACGTTTGACGGAACTCTACGGGGCTCGGGGCGTCCTCACCCTAGCCGGGCGTCCCGAGGGTGGCACGGTGGCCAGGATGGTCTTGCCGTTTCACGAGGCGGTCGCCCCCCGGCTGGCCGAGGTCGGGGCATGATCCGGGTCGTCATCGCGGATGACGAGCCGCTGGCCCGGGAACGACTCCGAACGCTGGCCGCCGGCCACCCAGATGTGACGATCGTGGCCGAGTGTGGCGACGGCCGCGAGACCCTCGCCACGGTGACGAAACTTGCCCCCGATCTCGTCTTCCTCGACATCCAGATGCCTGAGCTCGACGGATTCGGAGTGCTTGAGGCACTGGCGCCGCCGCATCGTCCGGTGGTGGTCTTCGTGACCGCGTACGACGAGTATGCGATTCAAGCGTTCGAAGTCAATGCGGCCGACTATCTCCTCAAACCGGTGAATGCCGGTCGCTTCGAAGAATCGCTGGCTCGGGCCCGGACCCGACTCCTCCATCCAGATACCGATCACATGGCAGCCCTCGACCGGTTGCTCTCCGAGTTGCGCCGGGTCCGGGGTTTTTCCGCCCGGCTTGCCGCTCGGCTTGGTTCGACCGTGTCGATGGTGACGGTGGAGGACATCGACTGGATCGAGGCTCGGGGCAACTACGCCCGGCTTCACGTCGGGGGAAGCACACATTTGATCCGCGAGCCGCTCCGGAGCCTCGAGGGCCGGCTCGACCCGGACCGGTTTGCCCGGGTGCACCGCAGTGCGATCGTCAATCTCGACCGGATTGCCACCGTCGAGCCGTATTTCCACGGCGAGTACGTCCTCACTCTGCGGGACGGAACCCGGCTTACGTCGAGCCGGACCCAGAGCGGCCGGCTCCGTGCCCTGCTGCGCTGACTCGGCCATCGGGCCGGTTCGTCACCCCGAGCGGCCAGTTGACCCCGAGGCGATGGCTCGGCCGGGACGAGCCCGACAGGTTGGAGAATCCTTTCTTCGAGGTGGTCAATGCGTTGTGCTCTGGTACTCGCCGGTTCGTTAGTCATGTTTCCAGGGGCCAGCCTTCTCGGACAATCCCGTGAGGACTCTCTGGCGGTCCGTTCGGCCGCGCGCGACTACTTGGTGGCGTGGTATGACGGCGATTCCAGTTTGATGGAACAGGTGCTTCATCCTGATCTGGCCAAACGGACGGTGAGTTCCGATCCAAACGGCCGATCCCGTTTCAACCATATGGGTGCTATGGCCATGGTCAAAGCCACGAGGGGACGGGCCAAGCAGGCCGCCGATCAGCGGTTGATCGAGGTGACGTTGTTCGATCTTCAGGCCGCCACCGCCTCAGCCAAAGTCGTGTCCTGGGATTTCGTTGACTACGTCCATCTTGGCAAAGTCGAGGGGCGCTGGGTCATCGTCAACGACCTGTGGACCGGCCGGCCACGGTGACGACTCGACTCCGAGGTTTGGTGATGATGGCCTGTCTGGCGCCGGCGGCGGCCGTGGCCCAAGACCGAGCGGCTTGGCCGCTCCCCACGGTTGAACTTCCGGCGCCCCTCGTCCGGGTGCTCCGCGACTATGAGGCCGCCTGGAAGGCGGGGGACGGAACCCGTCTCGCGGCGCTCTTCACCGCCGACGGTTTCATCCTTCCGAATGGACGGCTGCCGGAGCGGGGAACCGCCGCGATTCAGCGATCACACCAGCAACCAGGCGGCGATCTCCAGTTGGTGGCCTTTGGTTATGCCACGAGCGACACGGTCGGATACATCGTCGGCGGATATCGCTACCCGGACACCGTAGGCCCCGGGGGAAAGTTCGTGATTGCCCTTCGACGGGACGGGAAAGGCGTCTGGCGGATCGCGGCCGACATCGAAAACGGGAGCGAGGCGGCGCCGCGGTTCGTACAGCCGCAGCGCTGAGCCTCGAGCCGCCTCGGGGTCACCTCCCTCAGCGAATCCGCCGCCCGGTCACCGGTCGGGGCGTCGGCGTGGCGCGGCTCCCCTCGACATGTCGCTCGAGGCTCCCGGCAAGGTCATCGCCGGCCGGACGCAACACCCAGGTGGTGACAGCGGTCGCCTCACGCTTCACCCCGCCTTCGGTGGTGAAAGTGACCACGCTACGGTCCACGAAGACCGCCTCGGCCCCGTTCGCGACGGTGGCCAACCGGAACGGCCGCCTCGGCGAGAACGCCGAGGTGGGGGTGGTGGTCACCGTGGCGATCAGCGAGTCCCCTTTCACCTCCACCGTGACTTCGCCGTTCTCCTGGTACGGCACTGCGACCCCATCCCGCATCTCGGTGTGCCAGGGGTATGTCACGCGCCAGACGCCAACCAGGGGGTGCGGGGCCGTCACGGCCAGGACCATCGCGAGCATAAACATGAGTCGCCTCCGATTTGGATGAGTTGGTCCAATGCTACGGGCGCCGCGGGCGGTTTCGCTATCGCTTTGTGACGATCTGGTGCGTTGGTGGGCTCAACTGGCCCTTTCGACGCCGCAGTGCTGCCGCCGAGAATCGAGATTCGCATCAGTGAGCCGCCTTATCGAGCTCGCCCCGGGCTTCGAGCCAGGCCCGCTCTACGGCCGGAGCAGTGAAGAACGCGTCGAACGCCCGGCCCTTGCCGTCGTCGCCCCCGGCAAAACGCTGCCGGAACGACGTCAGGTCGATCGTCTTCCGGGTGGCCTCGAGGTCGAGGCCCTTCGCGACCGCGTCCTTCGCCTGGCCTAACGTCCAATTGAGCAGCTCCACGAACAAGTCGACGTAGACCCAATCCCGTTGGATCGCTCCGTGACCCGGGACGATGACGGTGGCCGGAAGGGCCCGGAGGCGGGTCAGGGTCTGGACCCACTCGCTCAAGTAGGATCCGAACGAGTAGGGCGCTGGATTGACCAACAGGTCGCCGGTGGCGAGGACCCGCTCCTTCGGCAGCCAAACCGAGAGGTCGCCCCGGGTGTTGCCGCGCCCGAGGTACCGGATCGCGATCGTCCGGTCGCCTCGGCGGAGAATCAGCGAGTCGGCCACCAACAGCGTCGGCCGGACCGGACGGATTTCTCTCATGGCGGGGATGGCCCACCGGAACGCGGCGATTTGCCCCATGGCCCGGGCGCTGTCGGCGGCCGAGTAGGGGGTGCCGTCTCGACGAATGCCCTTCGCCAGTCGCTCCTCGCCGGCTTTGATCTCGGCCGGGAGGCTCACTTTCCAGGTG
This sequence comes from Gemmatimonadota bacterium, assembly GCA_043769075.1. Classification (GTDB taxonomy): domain Bacteria; phylum Gemmatimonadota; class Gemmatimonadetes; order Gemmatimonadales; family GWC2-71-9; genus SHZU01. The sequence continues at coordinate 23,676 of JAYVJS010000283.1, forward strand.
GGCTCGATATCCGGAATTTCCTGAGCCTCGAGATCGGCCAGGGTGTTCGGATGCGCGATGAACTCGACGCCCGGAAAGGCGGCCTGGTAGACTTGGTTCCCGTACCAATGGTCGCCATGCCAATGGGTGTTGACGACATACCGGACCGGTTTGGTCGTGAGCTTCCGGATTTCCGCCAAGACCTTGCGAGTGGATGCGGGCGACCACTGGGCATCGACGACCACGACGTCGGCCTCGTTGATGATGACGACCGAGGTGCCGTCGACCCCGGCTTTATCGCCGAGTGGATTGTCGAACACGAACGCCCAGACGCCGGGAGCCAATTCGCTCCGGGCGTAGCCGGGCCCGTGATAGGGCTTGATCTGGGCGCGGGCCTGGCCCATCGGGGCCGCGAGGCAGGCCAGCAGGCCGATCCGAGAATACCACGTCACCACAGCAGGCTCCGCTCAAGGGAAGCCGGAGCCTATCCCGCCGGTTCCAACCCGTGCTAGAACGATGTTGTTCCGGCCCGGCTCAGGTCACGGTCAGCGTGATCGCCGGATCGACCGATGCGGCCCGGCGGGCCGGGACGTAGCAGCCGGCAAGGGCCGTGAGGACTAAGACCGTCGTGGCCCCAGCCACGACGAGCGGGTCGGCGGCAGTGACGCCGTACAGCATCGACTCGAGCGTCCGGGCGGCCAGCACGCCGACGATCAGGCCGATTCCGGCGCCGGCGCCGACGATCACGGCCCCCTGGCGCATGACCATCCAGAGGATGGCGGACCGGCTGGCGCCGAGGGCCAGGCGAGTCCCGATCTCACGAGTCCGCTGCCGGATCAGATATGAGATTACGCCATAGATCCCGACCACCGCCAGCGCCAACGCGATCAGCGCGAAGATTCCGAGCAACCACAACATCAGCCGGGTCACCTGAACCGAGTCGCTGGCGATCTCCGCCATGGTGCGAGACTGGGGCAGGATCACGTTAGGCTCGATCGAACGGAGCGCCGCGTGGATCCCTGATAGTGCCCGAGCCGGATCGCCTTCGGTGCGGGTGAAGAGGGTAGTGCCCTGACGCGGAGAACGTTCGAACGGGAAATAGAGATCGGGCCGGGGGGCCTCCGCCAAGCCGGCCCGGCGAATGTCCCCAACGACGCCCACGATCTCGATTCGCTCGTCGCCGTCGCTGATGGTGGTGCCGATCGGGTTTTCGGTGCCGAAGAACTGGCGGCGGAGTGCCTCGCTGATGATCACGGCCGGCGGATTGCCCGGCCGGTCGCGCTCGTCGAAGACGCGTCCCGCTTTCAAGGGAATGGCCAGAGTCTTGAAATAGCCGCCGGACGCGACCTGCCACCCGACCAACGGGGCCCGCTCGCCCGGGGGAACCGGGTGACCGGTGCGCGCGAACGAGGTGGTCCAGTGGTTGCCTGTCAACGGGGTCACCGCCGCCGCACCCACTTCGAGGACACCGGGCACCGCCCGAATCGACTCGAACGCCCGTAGGTAGAATGCCTCCCTCGCGGGAAGGGAGTCGTAACGATCGGCGGGCAGTCCGATCTCAACCGTGGCAACGTGATCGACCCGAAATCCGGGGTCGGTCGAGAGCAGTCCCGCGAAGCTCCGGAGAATCAGGCCGGCGCCGATCAGGAGGACGACCGCGAACGCCATTTCCCCGGCCACCAAAACTGAGCTGGCCCGGCGGGCCCCCCGACTGACCATCCCGGCACGTCCGGCCATCAGGGTGCGGGCCGTGCCGTCGGAGGCGGTGGCGAGCGTGGCCACCAGACCAAACCCAAGGGCCGTCGCCACCGTGAGCAAGAGCGTGAACCCGAGCACCGTCCGATTGATGCCGACGTCGGTCAACCCCGCGATGCCGACGCTTGACGGAATCATGGCCACCAGCGCCTGGGCCCCGAAATGCGCGAAGCCGATGCCCACTGCGGCCGACGCCGAGACCAACACCAGGCTTTCGACCAGCATCTGGGCGGCGATCCGGCTCCGACCGGCGCCGAGAGACAACCGGACCGCCATTTCGCGCTGCCGGCCGACCGACCGGGCGAGCATCAGGTTGGCTACGTTGACGCAGGCAATGAGGAGGACCGCCGCGACCGCGGCCAGTAGCAGGATCAGCGCGGTTCTGGTGTTGCCGACCACGTCATCGCGGAGTGACACGGCATAGTAGGTCGACGCGTGATTGGTGGCGGGGAAGTCACGCTCGAGTTGGCCGGCGATCATGCCAAGATTGGCCGTGGCCGCCGCCACCGAGGCACCCGGCTTGAGCCGGGCCAACATGTAGGTCCAGTCCTGCTTTCGGGCGGCCGGTGCCGCGTCCGGCAGGGATCCGGAGAGGATCAGGTCGGTCGTGCCGCTCGGCGGGAACCCGAAGTCCTTTGGTGCCACCCCCACGACCAGTCGGGTTTCTTGCCCGACCTTCATGCTCCGCCCGACGATGGCTGAGTCTCCGCCAAAGCGGCGGTGCCAGAGATCGTAACCGAGGAGCATGACCGGTCCGGCGCCGACCCGAGAATCGTCGTCGGTCAACCCGCGACCGAGGGCCGGCCGGACGCCGAGGGCCTTGAACGCGCCGGCGGTGAGACGGAGGGCAGGGGCTTGAAAGGGCTCCCCTTCACCGAACACCGTGGCTTGCTGGGCCGCGTAGCCGCCCACCGCGCTGAACGCCGATTGCCGACCGGCCAGATCCACGGCATCTCCGATCGCAACGTCGGGCTTGGTCACGCCGGTCTGCTGGTCCCGGTTTCGGATCACCACCAACTCATCCGGGTTGTCATAGGGAAGCGGCCGGAGGAGTACCGC
>JAYVJS010000284.1:0-8678 GCA_043769075.1 Gemmatimonadota bacterium
TCGCGAAATCGAGCACTTCTTCTTGGTCTACAAAGATCTCGAGGGGGCCAAGCGAGGTCAGCAGGAAAGCCGGGGATTTGGGAACGCCGCTGAGGCCCATCGGATCATCACGGAATGCTCGGCGCGGTACCTCGAACAGTACGGCCCGTCGACCGCCCGCTAGCGTTCCTCCCGGTCCCTCAGGGACACCGGCTTTCCAAGAACCTCTTGCCAGACGATCATCCGACGGAGTTCCGCTCGCCGGTCCGGCGCGGCCGGCGCGACGACCGCCGGCGCTCGGATCTTGGCATCGAACGCCCGATGATCCTCCCTCGAAAGGGGCCGCGCCCGGGCCTCCGCCCATTCCAGCCGCTTTTCACCGAGGGCTTCGATCGCCTCATCTTGATCGACAACGACCCGTTCGGCCCGCGGCGAGAGGTCCTCGAGACTCCGGACGTCCGGCAGAACCTCGCGACTGACCGCTTCGACTTCGTCGTCCTCGTCGACGTTGGCCGCCTCATTGGCCTGCTTCATCTCCTCGAGCGCCTTCTGGAACTGCTCCAACACCCCGCCGTCGCCTGCCGGCTCCGCTTCGGCCGGGCCGCGGAGGGTCCCGGTTCGCTGGCGCCGGCGCTTGCCGGCGTTCTGGAGCAGGCTCCCAACCACGAACAGGATCGCCAGGAAAAGGAACTCACTCATGGACTAGATCGACCCAGCCGGGCCGGCGTCTTGGGGGCCGGCAATCGAGTGGCGCATTTGGGTATCGGCCTCGATGTTCCGGTAGCGCTGGTAGTCCATCACGCCGAAGCTCCCTTTGCGGAGGGCGTCAGCCATGGCAAGCGGAATTTGGGCTTCGGCCGCCACGAGATTGGCGCGTTCTTTTTGCACCAGGGCCTTGAACTCTTGTTCCATCGCCACGGCCAACGTGCGGCGTTCCTCGGCCTTGGCTTGGGCAATCCGCTTATCGGCTTCCGCCTGGTCGGTCTGCAATTCAGCCCCAATATTCTTGCCGACATCCACGTCGGCGATATCGATCGAAAGGATTTCGAACGCCGTTCCGGCGTCGAGCCCCTTGGCCAGCACGGTCTTCGAGATCATGTCAGGCTGCTCAAGCACGGCCTTGTGACTGGCCGCCGAACCGATGGTGCTGACGATACCTTCGCCAACCCGTGCGAGGATCGTTTCTTCGCCGGCCCCGCCGACCAACCGATTGATATTGGCCCGGACCGTAACCCGGGCGATGGCCAGCAACTGAATCCCGTCCTTGGCCATGGCCGCCACCTTCGGGGTCGTGATGACTTTCGGATTGACGCTGACTTGCACCGCCTCAAACACGTCCCGGCCGGCCAAATCAATGGCGGTGGCTTGCTTGAAATCCAGTGCGATTCCGGCCTTCTCGGCCGAAATCAGGGCGTTGACAACCCGGGTCACATTGCCGCCGGAGAGATAGTGTGACTCGAGCTGGTCGGCCGTCAGCACCAACCCTGCTTTATGGGAGTTGACGAGCGGGTTCACGATCGACGCCGGGTCGACCTTTCGAAACCGCATGAAGAACAGTTGCAGAAAGGAGATCTTCACCCCGGACACGAGTGCCTGGAACCACAGACCGATCGGGACGAACCGGAAAAAGATCGACAGGACGACCATGCCGCCGACCAACAGGGCAACGATGAGTCCAAGCTGGACGTTTTCGGTATTCACTGCAGGTACCTCTTCAGTGGAAGAATGGGTGCTTTACTTCGGGAGGACAGCGGCCGCCCTGACGACGTGCCGATATCCCTCGGCCCGAACCACGACAACCGGAGCCCCGTTCGGAACGTATTCGCCTTCGGTAACTACATCGACTCGTTCCTCGCCAATGACAGCGGCTCCCGACGGCCGGAGGTCGGTCACGGCGCGACCCGATAGACCGACCAGGTCGCCGCGGGGTGGGGCCGAGACGTACCCGTCGGCGGCCCGGTGTCCGTCCTGAAGGGTGATCGCCCGGAATCGTGCGCTGTAGGGCAGATGCCGAATCCAGGCAAACACCACCGACGCCGTGATGATCAACGCCGTCACCAAGATGGCGCCGGCCTGGAACAGATCGCCCGCCGTGGGCGCGGGGCCGACCAACCCAAGCAGAATTGACGTCGCCACCAATCCTAGACCAAGGACACCGGCAACCCCGAAGCCTGGAAGCACGAACGCCTCGACGCCGAGCGCCACGAGACCGATGGCGAACACGATGACTTCCTCCCAGCCCGCGAGGCCAAGCAGCATCCCGCTGCCAAAGAACAGGCCCAACGATGTCAGGCTGGCCACGGTCCCGATCCCGAGGTGGCCGGCCTTGATCGACAATACGAGACCAAGCATCCCGAGCGACAACAGCATCGGAGACACCAGCGGATTGGTCAAAAACCGGACCGCAAGCTCGGCCCAATTGAGATCAAGTGTCTCCACTCGCGCACCCGGCAGCCCGACGGCGGCCAAAAAGGCCGGCAGGTCCGCCACGACGCCGACGGCGTAACCAAGCTGAACGGCTTCCGCCGTCGTCAGCGTGAGCAGCTTGCCGGCCGCCTTGACCCCGGGAATCTCGATCGACTCGTCAACCATGCCCTCGGCAACCTTCGGGTCGAGGCCGCGAGCCTCCGCCAACGCCCGAAACTCACCTCGCATGGCGCTGACGATCTTTTCCGAGGCCTTGGTGCCTTGGCCATCAACCGGAGTGGCGGCACCAATGACGCCACCTGGGGTCATGTAAATGCCACCCGCCGACAGGGCCACCATGGCTCCAGCACTGTAGGCCCGCGGATTCACGAAGGCATACACCGGTACCCGGCAGCCCGGACGGCATCCACAATCCGTTGCGCCGCGTCGATCCGGCCCCCCGGGGTGTCGATGTCCAGCACGACGGCGTTCGCGCCGGCGGCCTTAGCGGCCGCGAGGCCCCTGGCGACATACGGCGCCAAGCCGTTTTCAATCGTTCCGGTGACCGGGATTCGGTACACCAGCTGTTCCTGGGAAAAACCCGACCGGGCGGAAGGAACCGCAAGAAGCAGCCCGGCCAGAACGAGGCACTGCACTGTCTTCTCCGTCGAAGTAGACGGAGGTAATCTAACCTGATCGAGGAACCTGGGCCCTACCTGGGGCGCAGCCGCCGCGCCAACGGGCCGTTGGCCTGGCGCTGCTCCCGAACCTCCTGAACTCGTTGAAGCAACCGGTCGCGCAAGAGCAGATACTGGGCCCGTTGTACTGGACTGAGGACGGAGCCCAATTCAGTCACTTCGCCCCGAACGGCCTGGGCCATCGTGGCCCGAGTCGTCAAGATCGCGTCGACCAGTCGGGTGACCTCTTGATCATTGGCGGCGACCCCCGGCCGCATCGCGGTCGTCAACTGATTCCGCTGTTGCCGCTCCTCTCGCTCCAAATTTCGGCGCTTGACTGCCCAGGAGGCCAGGATCCCCCGAACTTTGACCGACTGGTCCTCCGTCAATCCAAGTTCCTCGGACAACCGCTCGCCGAACCGCTCTTCGATTTGCTGCCGCAGCCGTTCGACCGGGAGCCCTTGCGGGGCCGGATCCTGACCCCGCAGCGGGCGAGCCCCGACCCAGAGCCAACCGATCACGAGCACCGCCACCAATCGCCTCATGTCATCCCTCCCAGCCTCGGAGCAAACGCTCCAGCTCGTCCGACGTCAGATCGCCCAATCCTGGGCCATCGACGGCGGGTGGTTTGTCATCGACATCGAAGACCTCGAGAACCGAGGCCAATTCCTGGCCGCTCAATTCGTCCAATTCAGTCAGGACGCTCGTAACGGGGGCACGCTCCGGCTGTCCGGGCGGCGGCGTGGCCGTCCGGATGGCAAACACCACCGCCGCGGCGGCGGCGAGCCCGATCGCCCACCGCACCGGACGCCGGCGAAGGAGCGGGACCACCTCCGCCGGTGCCGTCGCCAACCGCCGATGCAACTGACCGGCGATCCGTGCCGGATCGAGTGCCGGCAACCGAGCCCCCAGCCCGCTCGCCACTCCGACCAGCCGCCATTCCGCCGCGCACTCCGCGCAGGCCGCCAAATGGGCGGCTTCCGTCGCCGTCCAGGCCCCCCGACCCTGCGCGATAGCCGCCATCCGGTCGGATACCGATTCACACAGCGTCATCGTACCCTCTCCTTCAACCGCTTCACCGCGTGGTGATAATGGACCCTGGCGGCACCCGGCGTCGTGCCTAACGTCGCACTGATCTGGTCGTACTCCATACCCTGCTGAGCCCGAAGCAAGAAGACGGCCCGCTGCAATCGAGGCAATTTGTCCAACTCCGTCAACAGCTGCCGTTCCATTTCGTTGGCGCCCGACTCCCCCTCCGGATCCGAGACATCCGCCACGTCGTGATCGTCCAGCGGCACCGTCTCCCGTCCCTTCCGGCGGCGAAACTGATCTCGATTCAGGTTCGCGCCGATCTTGAACAGCCAGCTCTTGAAGGAGGCTTCCCGCCGCCACCCCCCCACCGCCCGGAAAGCCTTGAAGAACGCCTCCTGCACTAGATCCTCGACATCCGACACCGGCGCGCCATTGGCGTAGAGAAAACGCCCCAGAGAGGCCGCGTGACGCCGGACCAACTCGTCGGCCGCCAACTCTTCCCCGGCACAGAAAGATGCCACGAGGTCGTCATCCGTCTCTGCTGTCATTGGCTGCCGATCTGACGCAAGGGAATCGCCCTCGTTAAGCCTGGATTGCGCCCGACCTCCCAGCTAAAGATAACTCTCTGCCCTGCAATGCGTTAACTCGATGCCCAGCAGACCGAAACCGAGCCCGCTAGATTGACATGTTCCGGATTCGAACCCGGCTCACACCCACAATTGAGAGATCCAAAATGCGGCGAATCGTGACATGGGGCGTCATAGGGTTGCTCGAAATCGGGCTCCCGACACTGGGAGTTACCCAAGTGACCGATGATCGGTTCAAGGACACCTTGAGCCTCGAGCGGCCGCAGTATCCGTCCACGTACCGGCGACGAGCGAATCCTCCGGTGTTGATCCGAAACGCGACCGTGATGACCGCCACCGGCGCCGAGTTACGGGGGGCCTCGATCTTGTTCCAAGACGGCAAGATCGTTTCGGTCGGCGAGGTCGCCAATCCGCCCGCGGGCACCGTGGTGGTCGACGGGGCTGGCAAGTTCGTGACACCGGGGCTGATCGACACCCACAGCCATGTCGGGGTCTACCCTGCACCCGGCACCTCGGCCCAATCCGACGGCAACGAAGCCACCAATCCCAATACGGCCGAGGTCTGGGCCGAGCACTCGTTTTGGCCCCACGATCCCCAGATTCCACTAGCGATCGCCGGAGGGGTGACGACCGCGCAGATCCTTCCCGGTTCGGCCAACCTGTTCGGCGGCCGTTCCGTCGTGGTCCGATTGGTGCCCGCGCGGGCGGTCCAAGAAATGAAGTTCCCCGGCGCCCCCTACGGCGTCAAAATGGCCTGCGGTGAGAACCCCAAACGGGTCTATCAGAACCGGGGCCCTTCGACTGCGATGGGCAACATGGCCGGTTATCGAGCCGGCTATATCCAAGCGGAAGAGTATCGGCGCCGGTGGGACAAGTGGCTCAAGGAGCGGAAGGGAGATCCGCCGGGCCGCGACCTCAAGCTCGAGACCCTCGCCGGCGTCTTGCGGGGCGAGATCTTCGTCCAGAACCACTGCTATCGCGCCGACGAAATGGCGCAAATGCTCGATCTAGCTCAGGAATTCGGTTTCAAGATTCGGTCGTTCCATCATGGTGTCGAGGCCTATAAGGTGGCCGACCTTCTGGCCAAAGCGGGCACGGCGGCCTCGATCTGGTCCGATTGGGGCGGCTTCAAAATGGAAGCCTACGACCAGATCCTTGAAAACCTGGCGATGATAACTCAGGCTGGTGTCCGAGCTGTCCTCCATACCGACAGCCCCGACGGCATTCAACGGATGAACCAAGACGCGGCCAAGGCGATGTACGCCGGCAACCGGGCCGGAATTCCCGTGACCCGCGACCAAGCCATTCGGTGGGTGACCGCAAACCCGGCTTGGGTGTTAGGCATCGACCAACTAACCGGCACCCTCGAAACCGGGAAAATGGCCGATGTCGTCCTGTGGTCCGGCGACCCGTTCTCGGTCTATTCGAAGGCGGAGAAGGTTTGGAATGAGGGTTGGCTCGTGTTCGATCGATTGGACAAGGCTCGCCAGTACAAGACCGACTTCAATCTGGGGCAGACTGATCCGGGGGTGGGACGATGAGCGGCCGATGGATGTTTGTTGCGACCACCGCGGCTCTGTTCGTGGCCATGCCCGCGGCAGGCCAAACAGTGGCGATTACCGGCGGCACGGTGTTCCCGGTCTCGGGGCCCAAGATCGATCGGGGAACCGTCATCATAGTGAATGGCAAGATTACGGCAGTGGGTGCGAACGTAGCCGTCCCGAACGGAGCAACTATCGTCGACGCAACCGGCAAGTGGGTCACTCCCGGACTGATCCACGCCGGCGCCAATGCGGGCACCGGGGTGGCCAGCCTCGGAGGCTATGGGGAGCGGTCCGTCAACGGTGAGGTCAATCCGTCCTTCAATCTGGCCGACGGAATCGACCCCGCCGCCATCACGATTCCCGTGGCGAGGACCGGCGGGGTCACCACCGGGGTCTATACGCCCGATGGCCCGTTCATCCCCGGTACGGCGGTCGTGGTCGATTTCGCGGGCGAGCGAGTTGACCAGATGCTGGTGCGGTCGCCCGCCGCGTTGATGATTGATTTGAGCGACGGAAGCAAGGGCGCCGGAGGAGGCGCTCGGGCGGGCACCATTGCCCGGCTAAAACGGCTGTTTGCCGACGCGCTTGAATACGACCGGCGTCGACTCGACTACCGACGGGGGTCTACCCAAGCCCTGAGTGCCCCCGCCGTCGAGCTCGAGGCGCTCCTGCCGGCCCTTCGGGGAGTCATGCCGGTGGTGATCACCGCCAACCGACGGATCGACATTGAAAACGCGCTGACCCTAGGGCGGACCTATCGACTCAAAGTGGTGTTGTCCGGCGTGATCGAAGGATGGCAGGTAGCGTCGGCGATCGCGGCCGCGGGGGTTCCAGTGATCATGGAGCCCAATCGAGACATCCCGAGCTTCGATGGGCTCGGCGCCCGCCTCGACAATGTGACCCTGCTCCGCCAAGCCGGCATTCGGGTCGTGATTGCCCAGGGCGACGCCGGTGGCGAGCGGAGCCTTCGATACGCGGCCGGAAACGCGGTCCGCAACGGCACCACTTGGGATGATGCGCTGAAGATGGTCACCCTTTGGCCGGCCGAGGCCTTTGGCCTTAGCCAGTACGGCTCGCTCGCGCCTGGCAAGGTGGCCAACGTCGTGATTTGGTCGGGTGACCCATTCGAATTTTCAAGCGCCGCTGAGAAGGTGTTCATTCGAGGCGAGGACACTTCATTGCGGACCCGCGAGCATGATTTGCGGGACCGGTACCGAACCCTGCCCCCGCCCCGGTAGTGTGGCGGGTGACCGCAATCGCGAACTCGGGCGTGACGGCGCTGCTGGCGATCTCGGCCTGCAGCTCGAGCGGCCCGAGCGGCGCCGCCGACATTGCCGGTCACTTCGTCGCCAACGCGAGTGCGACCGGTGAAACACAGGTGGCGGTCGCCTTCACATCCACAAACGGCGTCGTGACCGGCTACGGATGGGCGGGTATCCCCGGCCCAGACCTGGTGTCCCTGAGGCCGTTGGTGGTGACCGGCCAAGCGACCGCAAAGACCGTGAGTCTGACCTTGGGTTACGCCGATGAGCCCCGCGACGCCCTCTACGGCATCTTCTCCGGCGAGGGCAACCGTTCTGAATTGCGAGGCACCCTCAGTCGGGCGGCACAGACTCTCTCAACCGTGTTTGTGCGAGTGGATACCACCGCTTCGGGGACCTTCGACGGCGAGACCACCGGTGGCCTGGTGGCCAACCTCGCTGGTCGAGCGGGTTTCGCCACAACGGCGCCGCCAGGATTTGAGCTTCGGTTGACGGCCCCGGAGCCATCGACTGTCGTGACGATTCGGGGAACCGAACGGCCACCCCTCGGCACTCATGTGGTTGAGATTGGTACCGCCGCGCCGTACACCGGCACCTTGGCGCACCAGGGCGTGGTGTATCAAATCGCGGCGGGTTCGCTCCTGATCACCTTGAGCGGGCGGGTGGTCCTGGTCGGCGTGCTCCGCGGGGTCGGCCGGTCTTCGGGCGGTCCTGACCTTCAACTGACCGCCCGGTTCAGCGCGGGGTGCCCTACCGCATGCCGTTAGGGCCCGGTGACCTCGGCTTCGGCGGTATCGGCGGGAGGAGCGGGCTTCTCGTCGACTCGCACATCCTCGCCGTCGAGGCCGTCGAGCTCCCGGTCAATGCCGGCGATCTTCGCCGCGATCTCGTCCATCTTGGCGAGCAGGGCGTCGATCTCAGCTTGGTTGACCTCGCCGCCTCGTTCCTTCCGATACACCTTCATCCCTAGCTTGTAGGCCGCCTTGCTGCGGGCTCCAATCAGGGTGGACCTCTCCAGGTGGAGCCGGCTCGATTCAACGGCGCCCTTCACCCGGTCGCCGAATTGGTCGAGTTCGTCGCGAAGACGATCAAAGATTGTAGCCATCAGGCCTCCTCACAGATTGGGGACGTCAATGGCGGGATAGACGGCCAATCGGGGTCCAAGGTTTCACAATGAAAAAAGGCACCCCC
>JAYVJS010000285.1:0-2091 GCA_043769075.1 Gemmatimonadota bacterium
ACGCTGATCGACGTTTCACAGCCGGCGCTCGACAAAGCCCGCGTCACCATTCAGGCCAACCTCGACCGCCAGGCTAAGAAGGGAACGATTCCCGCCGAAGCGCCACCGGAAATCATGGGCCGGATTCAAACCGCCACCGCCCTCGAGGCCGCCGCGGCCGCCAGTTTCGTCGTGGAGGCGGCCACGGAAAACCCGCCGGTAAAGTTCTCGCTGTTCGAGACCCTGGACCGGGTCTGCCCGCCCGAGGTGATCTTGGCCTCGAACACCAGTTCGATTTCGATCACGGAAATTGGGGCCCGGACCAAACGTCCCGGCAATGTGATCGGGATGCATTTCATGAATCCCGTTCCGGTGATGCAATTGGTCGAAGTGATTCGGGGTCACGCGACCAGCGACGCCACGACGACGACGGTGCTCGCGATGGCGAAGGCCCTCGGCAAGACCCCGGTCGAGGTTCAGGACTATCCAGGGTTCGTGGCTAACCGGATCCTGATGCCGATGATCAACGAGGCGGCTTACACCGTCATGGAGGGCGTGGCGACACCGGAGGCCGTCGATACGGTCATGAAACTCGGGATGGCCCATCCGATGGGCCCGCTGGCACTGGCCGACTTCATTGGGCTGGATGTCTGCGTCGCGATTCTCGATGTCATGTACAAGGGCCTCGGCGATCCCAAATACCGGGCCTGCCCGCTCCTGCGGCGCACGGTCGCGGCTGGACATCTCGGGCGAAAATCCGGCCAGGGTTTCTTTAAGTACTAGGTGCTCGGGACTACGGCCTTTCGAGGCACAGGGGGGCTAGATTGGGGCAATGAGAGAAACGATTCCGATTGGCGCCGACCACGCCGGGTTTGAGCTCAAGGAGCGACTGGTGAAGGAGCTCACGGCCCTCGGATTTGACCCAGTCGATGTGGGGACTCATTCCCTGGCATCGACGGACTATCCGGACTACGCCCACGTCGTGGCCGATCAGGTGGCACGCGGCGAGGCCAAACGCGGGGTGCTGCTCTGCGGGACCGGGCTCGGGATGTCGTACGCGGCCAATCGTCACCACGGCGTTCGGGCGGCGGTGGCGTGGACGCCCGAGGTCGCGATGCTGGCGCGGCAGCATAACGATGCGAACGTGCTGGTGTTGCCGGCACGGATGGTGTCGACCGAGGAAGGGATCGCGATTCTGAAGACCTGGCTCGATACACCATTCGAAGGCGGGCGGCACCAGCGCCGGATCGACAAAATTGAAGGAGAGGGCTCGTGAATGCTTGATCACGTCGCGTCGCTTCGGACCGCCGACCCGGTTGTTTCCCGGCTGGTCGACCACGAACTCGCCCGGCAGCGAGACGGCCTCGAGCTGATCGCCAGTGAAAACTTCGCCTCCCGGGCGGTGATCGATGCGATGGGAACGCCGCTGACGAACAAGTACTCGGAAGGCTATCCCCGGAAGCGCTACTACGGCGGCAACGAAGTCATCGATCAGGTTGAGCAATTGGCCATTGATCGAGCCAAAGAACTGTTCGGGGCCGAACATGCGAACGTCCAGCCCCATGCTGGTGCCCAGGCGAACTTCGCCGCGTTCATGGCGGTCTTGCCACCGGGCGAAAAACTCCTGGCCATGTCGCTGCCTCACGGTGGCCACCTCTCCCACGGTCACGGCGTCAACCACAGCGGCGCCATTTGGAAAGCGGGGCACTACGGCGTCAACCCGGACAGCGGCCGGATCGAGATGGATGAGGTACGGGCCCAGGCGCTCCGCGAGCAACCGAAGTTGATCGTCTGCGGGGGTAGCGCTTACTCCCGGATTATCGATTTCAAGGCCTTCCGGGCCATCGCGGATGAAGTGGGCGCCACCTTACTGGTCGACATGGCGCACTTCGCCGGCCTGGTGGCGGGCGGGGCGCACCCGTCGCCGGTTCCGCACGCGCAGGTCGTCACGACGACGACTCACAAAACCCTCCGCGGCCCCAGGGGCGGCTTGATCCTGTCGATCGAGTCGCTGGCGAAGGCGATCGACAAGTCGGTCTTCCCCGGAACTCAGGGTGGGCCCCTCGAGCACGTGATTGCGGCCAAGGCCGTTGCCTTTAGAGAGGCACTCGA
>JAYVJS010000286.1:0-5675 GCA_043769075.1 Gemmatimonadota bacterium
GAACTCCTGCCCAACTCGGCTCATCATCGCCAAGCTCGGCCAGCGACACTGCCGCCTGGCACCCGGTTCGAGCCTCGTAACGGCCGACGAACGCCGCCAGCGAATCGGTCTGGTATCGGTCGCGTCCGATGCCCAGGATCGCAACGGCCAGTTCAATCGCTGGGGCGGACCCCTCGACCTCGACGAGAACGTCCATTCGCGGGTACCACTCGAGGCGCACGACCGCGCCCTCGACCTCGTAGTACTCGACGTACCGGTCGATCTCATGAACCGCCCGATAGCCGAGGGCTCCGAAAACCTTGATCGCCGCGTCCAGGTCGCCCGCATCGAATTCATGCTCGGCCCTGAGCTTATGGCCGCCCTCGATCGTTGGAGGCCCTTTCCAGGCCAGTTGGATCCGGGTCGACCCGTCGGTGCCGCGGTAAACCCGGATCCTGAGCACTTCATCCCGGACCGCTAACTCCCCCGCCCGGTCGAGCCGCCGATCGGCCATCTGGCCTTGGAACCGAAGCCGAGCCCCGGCCGCGGCCAGGCTGGCTTTGACGGCGGCCGGACTCGAGACGACGGCCTTGAGTTCCCGCTCGACCATTAGGCGGTCCCGAGAATGATCGCGTGCACCGTTTCGGTGGCCGACAGATCGGCAAACACATGATCCGCGCCGGCTCCCGCCAGGCTATCGGTGGAAAAACTGCCGGTGGCGACGCCGATCGAACGGGCCCCGACGGCTCGTCCGCAGGTCACATCGGCCGGGGTATCGCCGATGATGATGATCTCGTCTCCCACTGGACGGCGGCCGAAGATGGTCCGGGCTCGGCCAGCCGCGATCGCCGGCAACTCCGATCGGAGATGATGATCCGAGCCGTACGCCCCGACCCGAAACTGATCGGACCGAATCTTGACCGCGGCCAATTTCAACACCGCCCCCCGGGTCACGTTGCCGGTCAGCAGTCCGAGGACGACCCGGTCATCCCGGCCTAACGAGTCGAGCAAGGCCTCGACTCCCGGCATCACGGTGACCAGATCGGCAGACCGGGCTAGGTCCCGTTCGAGGTGATCGAGGTATCGATCGAGCACCCGGGCGATTCGTTCTGGGCCGGGGAACTCAGGGTGGCCCGCGGCCGCGAACAACTCTGTGACGATCTGGGGATCAGTCTTCCCGTCGAACCGGACCTGCTCGACTTGGTCGGGAGCAATTCCGGCGTCTTCGGCCACCGCCGCGAGAATGGCCCGGCGCCCCGCCCCCCCCGAGAGAAGCAGGGTGCCGTCGATATCGAATAAGACCAGGCGCCGAGTCACGCGGGTCCGGCCGGCGGAACGCCGGACGCCTGTTGGCACGCCGCGCACTTCGTCACTCCGCGGAACATGCAGATCAGGCAGAGAAAGGTCCCGCAGCCGTCGCACGGGTATCCCTCCGAAGCTCGCTCCTCGCTGCCGCAGGCTCGGCACGTCATCGAGTCGGTCGGCGGCTTCTTTTCGGTCGTCATGATGCCCCCTCAGTCGACGATGTTGTAGAGCTTGATCTTGTTGATCAGGGTGGCCCGCGAAATGGCCAGTTCCTTCGCGGCCCGGGTTCGGTTGCCGCCATGGTAGCGGAGGGTCCGATCGATATGTTCGTGCTCGAGTGCTTCGAGAGTTTTTGGGGTATGGCGACGGTCACCGAGCCCGGTCCGAGCTCGGAATTCGCCGGGCAGATGCTCGACATTGATGGTGACCTGCCCCGCGGCCAGGAGCATGGCGCGCTCCAAGACGTTGGCGATCTCGCGGACGTTGCCCGGCCACGTGTGCGCCAGACACCGTTCGATCGACTCGACGGCCAGAGCCTGCGGTCCCTCGGGCATCAGCGGTTTGAGATCATCGTGGATCAGGGTCACGAGTCCGAGGCGATCGTCTTGGCCCCGGTCGCGGACCGGAGGAAGGGCCAGCGGCATCACACTCAGCCGATAGAACAGGTCTTCTCGGAAACGCTCGGCCTCGACCGCCGCAGAGAGATTTTGGCGAGTGGTGACGATCAACCTGGTATCCACCGCAATGTCATCGTTCCCGCCGAGGCGGCGAAGCGACTTGGTCTCGAGGACCCGGAGCAACTTGGGCTGGATTTCAGCCGGCAGATCCCCGATCTCTCGGAGAAGGAGGGTCCCTCCCTCGGCGGTCTCAATCAGGCCTCGCCGCCGAGTAGTTGCGCCCGAAATCGCCCCGCGCTCATGCCCAAACAACAAGGACTCAAGATCGGCTGAGCTCCGGCCGGAACACCGCACATCGAGAAACGGCTTGGCCGCCCGAGACCCTAGGTCGTGAATCAGCCGGGCCGCCCAGGCCTTGCCGACACCGGCCTCGCCGTTCAACATCAACGTCGTTCGATCGCTCTGGGCCAGCAATGAGACTTGTTGGGCCACTTGCTTCATCGCGGGCGACGAGCCCAAAGCAGAGAGACCGTGGGCGGACGCCGACCGTTCCATCATGGTCCGAATCACCCGCCCGTTCCGGGTGCCCTTCGCGACGTGGGTGGCCACCTTGAGTAGGACCCCCGGATTGGCCGCGGTGTCAACGACTTGAACCGCCCCCGCTTCGATGGCACGGGTGGCCCCCGCGGGATCTGGTTCATCGCCGAAGAGGACGACCGGAACCCCGTCGGCTCTGAGGGCCGCCCACCCAGCCGCGCCCTCACTCAGGGCAAGGGAAAGAAGCACGACGTCGGGCGCTAACCGAGCCAGCGTGGCAACCCCGGCTTCCACGGATAGCTCGCGAATCACCTCCTGGCCGGTTTCCTCAAACCGAGCCCCGATAGCGCGAAGGATGGATGGATCGTCGTGAATCAGAAGGATCGAGTCGGTCATCTTGTCACCTGAGTTGGAATGCAGGGCAACGTCATGAAATCGGTGCGACAACGTGAATGGCACTGGCACACATAGTGGCGGTCACCGGCGTCTGTCCGGCGATGTCGCCATCGAACTGGACCGGCTCGGGCTGGTCCGCCTCGATCGTGACCACTCGGGCCCGGCCGTGAAATAGAAACCCGTGCGCGCCGGTGTCGAGCCCGACATGAGTCAGGATCCGGATGAACCCGGCAAGGCCTTGCCAAAAGGAATCCATTTCGAACGCCACAACATCGAACCATCCGTCATCCGGAACGGCGCCCCGGCTGATCCGAATGGGCGGGATAATCTCGCCGCAATTCAGCACCAGCACCAATGCGGCCCGGGTCTCGGTCGTCCGGCCGTCGAGCGTGATCCGAAATGGAACCGAACGGATCGCCGGGATGTGCTCCATCAGCGTCGAAAAGTAGCCGCCGATTCCAAGGGTCCGCTTGATGTCAGTTGGCGTTCCGCCCATCACCCTGGCATCGGCGCCGGCCCCGCAGGCCACCCCGAAGTAGTGGGCCCCGTCCGGTCGCTCCAGGCGGCCCAAATCGATGGGCCGACTCCGGCCCCGAAGAATCAACTCCGCCGCTTGGATCGGACCGGCGGGAATCCGGAGGTTTCCGGCCAGGACGTTACCGGTCCCCCCCGGAATCAGGCCCAACGGAACCTCGGTTCCCACCAGTCCAGCAGCGGCCTGCATCGTGGTCCCGTCGCCCCCAAGCACCGCCACGATGTCCGCCCCGGACCGGGCCCCCTCTTCCGCGAAACGGCGGGCATCGCGGGGGCCGGCGGTTTCGGCCCAGTCGACGGCCCAGCCTCCGGCCCGCAGTGTCCGACGGACGGTCTCGACCAGGGTCGCGGTCGTTCGCGAAGCGATCGGGTTAGAAATCAAAACACATCGCGCCACTTAGTATTCCCGGTCCCATTTGAGGTCGGCGCCGAACTGGTATCGGTTGGACCGAGTCAGTGCCGTGCCCGATTGGGCGAGGCACGACTGGACCGGTTCGGCGGCGATCTGAAACTTGAGCGTTGGGTGGAGCCGGTACTCCAGCGAGGCCCCAAAGTATTGGCGGGCGAAATCCAGCTTCTGCAAGCAGCCGCCCAAGTTGAGTTTGGCAAAAATCCGGCGGCCGAGTTGCCGCCCCAGGGACAACTGGGTCACGTTGCCCCCGTTCGAAAACAGCGTGTTGCCCTGCCCCAATCCGGGTCGGATTTCGATCAGGTCGAAGGCCGAGTTGGGCGACGAAATCAGGGCCCGTTCGATCTCTGAGAAAAGGGCGGACGAGGCCAAGGAGGCGAACAACTGCGGATCAAGAAACTCCCCGCTCCGGGACACCAGAGAATTCAGGCTATTCGAATTCCCGCCGGTGACCAGCAGCGACAGCAGATCTCGCTCCGAGAGCGGCGTCCGGCCCGGCTCGCTGGCGAGGTTGAGTCGGGGCACCAACAGCGTCCCGGTGATTCGGGCAATGACTGGGTAATCATCCTGTTGCCCCCCCGTGCCAGTCCGAACCACGTACCGGGCCGACAAATCGAGCTGGGCGTTCAGGTCGGAGGTATTGAAGTATTGGACCGTCCCCCGTTCGACGGCAAAGGTCCGATAGACTGGGCCAAGCTTGAGGGTGTAGGCCCCCCGGGGCGCCGTCAACTGGCCACTGATCCGATACTCGCTCCGGCGCGATCGGCGCCGTTCCTTGTTGACAATGACCAGTCCCTCCAGTTGGATATTGGCTTCATTCGATCGAAGCCAGACGTCCTGGCCGATCCGGAATCGAAGATCTCGAATGGCGAGCGAATCGAGAAACCGGCTTTGGAACTGAGCCCGGATGTTCTGGACTCGCAAGGCTGTGGTGTCGACCAGATCGGCGTTGGCCGGGTCCTCGAGATTCACAATGTTCTTGGTGATCAGGTCGGAGAAGAAAAGCACGGTTGAGGTGGCCCGGGCCTCGCCGGTCAGCACTGGACGTTCGATCGGGCCGCTGAGGGACACATCCCCGGTGGCTCGGAGCGTGAGGTAGTCAGGGACGTCGATGAGACCGAAGTTGTTGGCCGAGAGCGTGACCGCCAACAGCGGGTGGGTGAGGCGCTCCAATCGAATCCCCCCTCCGATGAGTGCTCGACCAATCCCACTTTCGATCGTCAGTGAATCGGCCACCAGCGAGTCCCCCGACATCCGGATCGCGCCATTGATGGGGCCGTAGGTGACTCGAAGGCCGGGCACATCCATCCGTCCGTCGCGCACTCGGAGGAATCCCCCCAGCCGCGGCTCATCCCAAGTTCCGCCGACCGTCGCATCGACCGCCAACGCCCCGGAAACCCTCCGCAGGTTCGGGGTGAATGCCTCGATCACACCGAGATCAACACTGTCGGCCCGACCACGGATCGCGATCTCGCCGGGCAGTTGGCGGCGGGACGTCCCGGCCAGCGCCAGATCCAAGGGCAACACCGCATCGACGTCAAGCACCGGCCGGCCGGTTCGCCAGAAGGTCAAGTTGCTCTGGAGGACCCGGTCTTCGTAGTTAAACACGGATCGCACCATCGGCGCGACCACGTCGCCGATGACCGGTCCGGTCACGGTGGCCGAGCCGCGGAACGTCGGCGCCGCCCGAGTGCCCCCGATCCGCCCGTCCAAGGCCACCAACCCCCGGACACCGGCGGTGTCCCGCTGGGCAAGAGCGTACAGGTCGGCCAGCGACACGCCTAACGCTTGGATCTGGGCCAGCCCGGCCTCCCGACCCGGCAAACTGCCCGACAGCCGAACGATCCCCGACCCGTCGTCCGTGGCGAGCAGCACGCTGTCGGCAATGGCCACGGAAT
>JAYVJS010000287.1:0-4735 GCA_043769075.1 Gemmatimonadota bacterium
CACCGAATGCGGTCTGTTCCAGCAAGTGCGCTCCCCAATTCGTGGCTGGAGACCTCGTCCGCCTCGAGGCCGATCCGGATTCCGGGATGGCCTTCCAAGGTTGGGGCGGCGATTGCGCCGGCATGACCTGTGAGTTGCGGATGGATCGCCACCACGCCGTCACAGCCGGCTTCGGACCGGCGGCGACCGTCGCGGTCGAGGTGGCGGGGCGAGGTCGGGTGACCTCCGAGCCCAGTGGAATCGCCTGCGATTGGCGCGCGTCGCTCGGTCCCTATCACCTCTGCGGCACGGCCTTGACGCGGGGTTCGATGCTCGAGCTCAACGCGGTGGCTGATTCGGGCTCGTATTTCGATCGCTATAGCGGGATTCCGTGCCAACTGCTGAGTCGCTGCTCCTTTTCCGTTCCGGAAGCTGTCCGGGTTGAGGCTACCTTCGCGGCAGGCCCGACACTCAACTTTCAGATCGTTGGCGCCGGCCGCGCGTTGAGCGAGGTCGTGGGCGGTGGTCAGTTGGACTGCTTTTTCGATGGGGGCGCGGTCGGGTGTAATCCCGGCTTTCGGCCCGGCACCCGCGTCACCCTGGCGGCTGAGCCTCTCAGACCGGGCACTGGGTTTGTGGGCTGGGAGGGCGCCTGCCGGGGCAACGGGCCCTGTGAGCTGCTCATGAACGCCACTCAGTCGGCCGGTGCGGTATTCGCCGATCAGATCATCGTTCGGGGCTACGACCAAGCGCGGGTTCGCGAAGCACCGTTTCGTTCGGCGGTGCCCAGTGTGGATTCGACCCAGGTGCTTCTTGGCGGCCCCGGCGCCACGACCTGGTCTGGGTCCGGGGTTGGGTCGAGGATCCGAGTTACGACTCCCAGTGGCGGGCCATTCGAATGGCTCCGATGGGAACGAGACCTTGCCGGCCTGGCGCCGGGCTGGTGGGTCGAGGCCGTGCAGATCACGGCCGCTGGATCGAACGATGCTCCGTTCACGGTGCTCGATTCCTTGTTGGTTCGGGCGGATGCGTCCTTGCTTCGGGCCCGGGCCGGCCGGGTCGATTCAATCGTCCAAGGGGCCCCAGACGCCGGCCCCGGCTCGGCGCCGGTCGAGTTCAGCGGGCCGGGCGGCCCATTCGTACCCTGGCTGGCCTCCTCGCGATCGCCCCGCGTTAGGCTGACGGGGTTTGGCGGAACCGGGCCGGGTACCGCGCGATGGGACCGGATTCGCTCGGGTCTCGCCGTCGGTACCTACCTCGATTCAATCGTCGTTCGGGCCGATGGGGCCAGGGACGGCCTCTGGCATCTGGTCGACAGCGTCGTGGTCGTAGCTCGGCCGAGCCGGGAGCGAGCGGTGACTGACCTCCTTGGAGGTGTATCGTTGAACGGCGCTGAGCGAACGTGGCTCGATCAAGTCGGGAACCGAGACCAGCAGTACAACCTCGGCGATTTGCTCGCCCTCCTTGACCGGGACGGGCGCTCGCCGGCGATCACGGGGAGCCAGCCATGAACCGATGGATTGGGCTCGCTATCCTGGCGTCGGCCGGCTGCAGCGCCGAGCCGGACCCGGTCGGCCCGCCCCGAGGGGCGCTCGCGATCCGGCTCACCACCCCGAACCGGGACGACGGCGGCATCATGCTGCGGCTCGGCGGTGCCACGATCGACTCGGTGACCCCGGTGCAGGGCAAGGCCTTCGTTAGGCAGGACGGCACCGACCTGGTCGTCGCCATTGCCGGTAGCCTCCAGTCGGGATCGGTGGCCTGGGTGTGGGTGCCCGAGGCGAGCCGGCCCGCCGACTATCGGGTGACCCTGCTCCAGGCGGCCCGGGCGTCAACCTACGAGCAGCGCGGGCTCCAAGACTATCGGGTGGCGATAGTGCCGTAAACGACGAGGCCGCCGCGATGCTCTGCGGCGGCCTCTCTGCTGCTGTTCTGGTTGGCCCGGCTATCGAATCCCGCGGCGCGGGAATCCCGACATCCCACCGGACCGGCCGCCGACTCGCGAGGTCTCGGAGCCGAATTGGTCGCCTGGCGTCGGGGCGATTCGGTTGATCGCCGTCCCGTGGTTCCCGTGGGCGCCGGGCCGATCGAGGTCGCAGTCATCGTCAATGCCGCCGCGACCTCCTCGGATCATGATCCCCGGTCGGCGCGAAATCGAACCCAAGGAACTGCTCCCGAGACCCGGGTAGTCGTCGCCGGGTGTTGGGATGCTCATCAGCACGCCCCGGTCCTTTACTTCGACGACTTCTTCTTGTGGCGGGGCGGCCGACGGACTGGCCACTAGTTCTGTTGCCGGCAGGACCGCCGGTCCGGTTACGATAGTCTGAATGACCGGTTCGGTTGGGGCCGGCGGAGGCGCCACGACCTCGGCCAGCCGGCGTTCGATCGGCCGGTTCGGGCGCGGCCTCGGCGGGAGTCGGCCGGCTTCGAGATCGGATACGCTGGCGGTGTCGGCCGAAGGACTCTGGATCAACTCGAGGTCCCGGTCCGTGGCCTTGGCGGCGTTGTCAGTGGACGGGGCGGGGTTGGAACAGGCGACCAGCCCAATCGCCAGTCCGGCGGCCAGTATTCCGATGTTTTTCACGGATTCCCTCGATTGAAGACCAGCTTCCAATGTACCACGATTCCGGAACAACGCATGTAGCAGCATTTGCCAGGCCACGCGTAAGTCTCGCAGCAATACCATGTAGCTTTCGATTTCGCGGCCGGAACGTCCTCGAGCGGGGACAGACAGTGTCTCCCAGGAGAGACAAATGATCAAACGATGGGGAATGGGCTTGGTGGTTGTGGCTGCCGCCGGTCTGGGATGCCGAAGCACCCCTCCGGCCTGGCAGGCGGGGCCCGACGCGGCCTTGGCCGATACCCTCAAGGCCCGGATCGAAGCGGCCTACGACTTCAGCCGACCCGGGGTCCCCGATCGGATGAACGCTCTCTACCCAGACTCCGGCCGGGTCCTATCGGCCAGCGGTGGCCAGATCGTTATCTCGGCCGACTCGATTCGGTCCGGGATCGCCGCCTTTTGGCGCAACGCCGGCCAGAACATGAAAGACCCGAAATGGGTCTGGGGCGAGGCCTTTGCCGACCGGCTTGGGCCGGACGCGGGAGTGCTCACCGCGACTTGGTCGATTCCCCACGTGGCCCCGACCGGACATCCGCACACTATCCGGGGCGCGTGGACCGCGGTGTTTCGCCGGCTCGAGGGGAAGTGGATGATCGTGGCGGAACACCTGTCTGCCCCAACGGAATGAGACCGGCGATGCGAGGTGTGAGCTTGCTGTCCCTGGCTCTGGTGAGCGGAGGGTGCCAGACCGGCCCGGAGCCGGCCGGCGACATAACCATCGCGTACCAAGGTGACGGGGCATTCGCGGACCCGGTGCTCTTTGGCGCGTCAATCACGACGTCTGACGGGACTTTTCCCCTTCGAGGCGCCGGATTCTCGCCGACCGATGCCCTTGGCACTCCCAATTCGGGCGCGGTGCGGATCCCAACCATCGGGCCGCTCAGGGTGGTCCTCGCGTTGGTCCGGTCCCCGGCCGACACCTTAGTGAGCTGGCGGCGTTCGTTCGAGCTCAACGGGGTCGCCCACTTCTCGTTCTATGTCATCGGGACGGCTCGACCGGTTCCGTTCGGTCCCTGCTTCGGACCAGAGAAGGTCCCGTTTGGAGGCGGAGCCGATACTATGGCGGTGGCGTGGGCGGTCCGGGTGGAACCGCCCCGTCGGCCACGGGGTAGCGATCTCCTGCCGCCTTCGTGTTAGCGAAGCCGGCCTTCCTTTTAGGGCGAGGTCCCTCCGAGTTGGGCGAGGGCGATGCGGGACGGCCCGCTGTCGGGCAAAGCTGGGACGATGACGGAATGGTCTTTCAAAAACACTCGGCGGCTTCCCACCCGAATCTCGATTCGGGGTGCCGCCTTTGGAATGGCGATCTCGAAGTCGCCGGCCGAGCTTCGGTTGTCGATCACCAGTTGATCGGCATTGGATGTGAATGAGGCGCCGGCCCCCCGGGCCTCAACGATGAGATCCGCCCCCTCCGTCATGGTCAGCCGGATCTCGCCAGTCGACTGGACCGCCAGAAAGTGGACTTGGAAACTGAGGCCAGGGGCCACGACGATGCCTCCCGCAATGGGCGCCTCTGGTACGGCGGGTGGCTCAGTCGGTGGTGGCGGAGTTGGAGCCGGCCGGGCAACCAAAGCTCGGACCCAATCTCGCACCGGCGACCCGGGAATCGCGTAGGCCGCACCCGCCAGACCAACCGCCAATAGACCAGCCGCGGCCCAACGGAGCGGGGACGGCGAGGACGAAGCCGGCCGCATGACCGCGGAGACTCCCACGACCGGCGGCAGATGGTCGACCCGAGCGAGCAACCCGAACACTTGCTCCTCCTCGGCCCTGGCCTGACCGACTAGGTCTTGGCATTGGCGGCAAGCCTCGACGTGGGTTTCGAGCGAGGCCTTCGCCGTCGGCGCTACTTCGTCGTGAATCAGCCGCTGGACCTGCTCGTCATCAAGATGGATCATCGCAGTGCTCCCGAAACGCCCGCTTCGCCCGCGCGAGCAAGGTACCGATGCTGGCTTCGTTCAGCTCAAGGATGGACGCCAAGTCGCGATAACTCATGCCTTCGGCTCGAAGGAGTAGAAGTTTTCGGTCCCGTTCCGGGAGCCGGTCGAGCGCTTGGCGTACCCGCCGGCTGCCCTCGTCGGCGACGAGAGCTCCCTCCGGCGACGGCGGCGGGTCCGCGTGGATGTGTTCGGCCCGTTC
>JAYVJS010000288.1:0-25826 GCA_043769075.1 Gemmatimonadota bacterium
CGAGCGAATTCCGGAACTTCTGGACGTTGAATTCCTTGACGCTGCCGTCGTGATCCATGTAATAGGTGGACGGATATCGGCCCTCGGGATCTTGCAACCAAGTGGCCCCCGTACCCGAGTGGATCTCGAACACCGGCCGCCCGGCCCGGCCCCGCTTGGTGATGATCTGGATCACGCCGTTTGACGCCTCGGTGCCTTAGATCGTGGCCGCCGAGGGCCCTTTGAGGACCTCGATCGACTCGATTTCTTCCGGGTTCAAGTCGTTGATACGGGAGGGCGACTCGCCGCTGAAGTTCTGAAATCCCTGGGTCCGGACCGCGGCCTCGTTATAGACCCGGACGCCGTCGATATAGAGGAGCGGCTCATTCGAAAGGCTCAAGCTCCCGGTCCCGCGGATTCGGGTAATCCCGCCGGAGCCGACCGATCCTGCCGCCCGGACGACCCGGACCCCGGGCACGTTGACCGATAACATGTCCTGGAGCTTGGTGGGCGGTGCCAGCACGACCGTATTGGCAACGTCGACCTTGCCGATCGTGTTGCCAAGGCTTCGCGACGTCGCTTCGCCGACGGTGCCGGTCACGACGATGTCATCGAGCTTGACCGCCAGGTCGTGGAGCTCGACCCGGATTGGGGCCTCGCCGACCGCCGCTTGCCGGGTCAAGGGTTGGAACCCCACGTGCCCGATCATCAGCTGCACGGTCGTGCCCGAAAGACCACTCAGCGTAAACTGGCCGCGGGCATTGGTGACCGCGCGAATCTCCGAGCCGTCGACTCGAACCCTCGCGTCGGCGAGCGGTCGGCCGGTCTTCGACTCAACGACTGTTCCGGTGATAGTGCCGGCCTGCGCCGCCAAGACCGGAGCCAACCCGGTCAGGCACGACACGCCGATGGCCGTCGCCGCAAGCCAAAGCCTGACGCCACGGCGGGTGCTACTGAGGGGTGGAACCATACGGGTTCTCCGGGTTCATTGTTCTGCGTGGATCGTTCGGAGGGCGTCGGCGTCACTGGATACAATTGCGCCGACCATCCAACCTACCGCTTTCCCGAGTTTCAGCAAGACCGAACTCTCGTCCGACCCAGTGGTATCAACGGCTCGACCTTGCTGAGTGACGGGTCCCAGCAGAGTTTGAAGGGTGATTCCTGCCCGAACCCAACCTGGAGTTCCGATGCGCACCCTCTCAATCGCGGCGATCTGCTTTGTCGTCCCCTTCGCTCCCGTCGACGGCCAATCCGTTCAATACCGATCGCCGACCGGGACCGAATATCGGTCACAACCGGACACCGGCGCGGTGGCCCGAGCCGAGCAAGCACTCAATGCCGATCCCAAAAATATCGCGCTGATCATCGCGCTCGGCGTTGCCCAATCGGGGGTGCGCCAGTTTCGCGAAGCAATCGCGACCTTCACCAAGGGATTGGAGATCGCCCCCCAGAACGCCCTCCTCCTCCGGTGGCGGGGACATCGTCACCTTTCGCTCAGGGAGTTCGACCTGGCCATCGCTGATCTCGAGGCCGGCACCAAGCTCGATCCCACGATTTACGGGTTGTGGTATCACCTCGGCGTCGCCCGGTTTGCCACCGGTAACTTTGCCGCCGCCGCGCAGGCCTTTGCCAAGGCCCAACCCATTGCGCCGGACGCCGGTGAGCTGGCCGGGTCGACCGATTGGCTCTGGATGTCGCTCACCCGAGCCGGCCGCGCCGGAGCGGCCAAGGCGATGCTCGCCCGGCACCCCGATTCGCTCCCGACCACGGTGCAATACGCCCAACGGCTCAAGCTCTACCGCGGCCTGATCGGCCCCGAGGCGTTGATCACCAAGGCCGACACCACGGACGTCGCGCTCGCCACTCTTAACTATGGTCTCGGCAACTGGTATCTGGTCCGCGGCCAGTCCACCAAAGCCAAGCAGGCGTTCCAACGGGCAATCGCATCGGGCGGGTGGCCGGCGTTTGGGTTCATCGTCGCCGAGGTCGAGTTGAAACGGCTCAAGTGAGCTGTCGATTTGGCGCCAGCCCAAACGACTACTCAGTGTTCCGATTCATTTCACCTTGATTGGGAGATTGCCATGAAGTACCTCTGCCTGATTTACAGCGATGAGACCATGTGGATGAAGATGCCGAAAGGCGACGTCGACACCATGATGAGCGAGTATGGGGAATTCACCCAAGCCATCCAGAAGAGCGGCCACTTCCTGGCTGGAAACCGGCTCGAACCAACCCCCGCCGCGACGACGATCCGGATCCGAAACGGAAAAACCTCCACCACGGACGGACCCTTTGCCGAAACCAAGGAACAGCTGGGCGGCTACTACCTGATCGAAGCGCGTGACCTCAACGAGGCGATTCAAATCGGGTCCCGCATCCCCGGTGCCCGAGTCGGGAGCATCGAGGTCCGTCCGATCGGACTCAGCGTACCGCCCGCCAGCTAGGATGACCGATTCGGCGGGAGACCAGGTCCGAGCCCTGGTCGAGGCAACCTACCGGACCGACTCCCGCCGGGTGCTGGCCACCCTGATCCGCCTCCTCGGCGACTTCAACTTAGCCGAGGAGGCACTCCATGACGCGTTTGCGGCGGCACTCGAACGGTGGTCGCCCGATCATGTTCCTGACAACCCTCGGGCCTGGCTGGTGTCCACCGGTCGGTTCAAAGCCATCGATAGTCTCCGACGGCGGGCCCGGTTCGACCGCTCCCAGGCGGCACTGGTGGAGCAACTGGACCACCAACCGACACCCCCAGACGATGAAGTCGCCGACGATCGGCTCCGGCTGATCTTTACCTGCTGCCATCCCGCCCTTCCGCCCGATGCCCAGATGGCGCTCACCCTTCGGGAAGTCTGCGGCCTCACCACTGAAGAGATCGCCCACGCCTTCCTGACGACGCCCCCGACGGTGGCGCAGCGGATCGTCCGGGCCAAATCAAAAATTCGCGACGCCAAAATCCCCTACCAGCTCCCATCGCTCGCTGAGCTTCCGGATCGGTTGGACAGCGTGCTCCGGGTGCTCTACTTGGTCTTCAACGAAGGCTACTCAGCCTCCGCTGGTAGCGAGGTGACCCGAGCCGATCTTTCCGGCGAAGCCATTCGGCTCGGCCGGCTGCTGGTCGACCTGCTCCCCGAGCCCGAGGCAATCGGCCTCCTGGCGTTGATGCTCCTCCATGAATCGCGCCGGGCCGCGCGGACCTCGGCCTCCGGTGAAATCGTCTTGCTCGACGACCAGGATCGCCGGCGCTGGGATCGGGCTCCGCTGGCTGAAGGCGCCGTATTGGTGGAGCGGGCTCTCGCGATGCGGCAGGTCGGCCCGTACACCCTCCAAGCCGCGATCTCGGCCGTCCATGCCCAATCGCCCAGCCCGGCGGCGACCGACTGGGCCGAAATCGTCGGGCTCTATGATCTGTTGCTCGCGGCCGACCCATCTCCGATCGTTGCCTTGAACCGGGCCACGGCGGTGGCGATGCGAGATGGTCCCGCGGCCGGCTTGAGCCTCGTCGACGGAATCCTCAAGGACGGCCATCTCGAGGATTATCATCTGGCCCATTCGGCCCGGGCCGAACTCTGTCGCCGGCTGGGCCGAACCGCCGATGCCCGCAAGGCTTACGAACGAGCCTTGACCTTGGTCAAACAGCTCCCCGAGCGCCGCTTCTTGGAACGACGGCTCGCGGAAATGTGCTAGCTTCTAGCGATGCAACCCATCGGCGTGATCCTTCTATTTGCTCTGGCCGCAGCGCCGGCCGGAGGCCAAAGCCCGACCCCGTCCCGACCGAACGTCGTTCTCATCATAACCGACGACCTCGGCTACGGAGACCTCGGCAGCTACGGCGCTCCCGACATCAAGACGCCTAACATTGACCGCTTGGCCAAGGAAGGCGTCCGCCTCACCGACTTCTACGCCAATGGTCCGCTCTGCACCCCGACTCGCGCTGGACTGATCTCGGGCCGCTATCAACAACGGGTTGCCCTCGAAGAACCGTTCGGCGGCCCGAGCACTCGGTTCGGCGAAATGGGGCTGCCGGCCACCGGCCGGTCCCTGCCCCAACTTCTCAAGAACAACGGCTACGCCACCGGCCTCCTCGGCAAGTGGCACCTGGGCTACAAGCCTGAGTTCAGCCCGAACGCCCATGGGTTCGACTATTTCTTCGGCTTCAAGAGCGGCTACATCGATTACTACGTCCACACCGATGGCGCCGGCCGGCCCGATCTCTTTGAGAATGCCACCCCAGTCGTGGTCACCGGCTACATGACGGACCTGATCACCGAACATTCGGTGTCGTTCATCACCCAACACCGGGCCGATCCGTTTTTCCTGGAGGTAGCCTTCAATGCCGGCCATTGGCCCTACCAGCCGCCCGATCGTCCGTCGGTGGCCCGCGACAATGCCCGACACCTGATGCCGTTTGACGACTCGACCAGCACCCGGGCCGACTACGTCGCCATGATCGAGCGTGCCGATCGCGGAGTCGGACAAATTCTCGAGACCCTAAAGACCCTTGGGATCGAGAAGAACACCCTAGTGATCTTCACCAACGACAACGGCGGTGAGTGGCTGTCCCGGAATGCCCCGCTGTTCAATCGGAAGTCCACGCTGTGGGAAGGCGGGATCCGGGTTCCCACCATCATCCGCTGGCCGGGCCGGATTCCCGCGGAGCGAGTGTCGGGTCAAGTCGGCATCACCATGGATTTGACCGCGTCGATTCTGGACGCCACTCACAGCCCGGTCCCGGCCGACGCCCGCCTCGACGGGATCGACCTCCTTCCGATCCTGACCCGCCAAACGCCCGAAGTGGAGCGGACCTTGTTCTGGCGGACTAAGACCGGGAACATCGACCAACAGGCGGTTCGGCTCGGCGACTGGAAGCTCTTGATCGATGGTGGTGCCGCCATGGTGTTCAATGTTCGAACTGACCTGGGCGAGCGACACGACGTGGCCGCGGCCCGAAGCGACGTCGCCGCGCGACTGCGCCCCCTGCTGACCGCCTGGGCAAAAGATGTCGATGCCGAGGCCAAACGAGGAGGCACTCCTTGAGGTTTCGGCATTCCTGAACTATGGCGCCTTGGTGTAACGCGAGTCGAAGATCACGGTCCAACTGGCCCCACCATTCGACGTGGTCTCGGCGTAGTAACGCACCTGCTGGTCACTCAGCTTGGTCCACCCGAACCGGCTCGTGGCCGTCTCGTTCAGGATCATCGAGCCGTTGACCAAGGTGCCCCGGAGGACCAATCGTCCGTTCTGGGAATCGACGTAGGTCTGGTGCCATTGTTGGGTCGCCGGATCGTAGAGACTGATACTGGCGCCCCGGGTGCCCAACTGGTCGAGGAAATCTTCGCTGATCACACATCCGGTGGCGTCGACGGTGATCCGGTTGGTACCCGGCGACGAGTTCGGCGCCGAGAACGCCCACGTGCCCAGCCAGAAATCGAACTGACGGCTCGTGGCCGACTGGCAAGGCGCTGACGGCCCCGGCCATCGCACCCCGTACGTCCCGGCCCGGGTGATCGTGGTGGCACTCGAATCCGAGCCCGGCGTCGTCACCGTCACGGTCGGCGCCACCCATGCCACGCCTTCGAGGCGTTGGACCGCGAGCTCGGCTTCCGGTACGCCGCTCGGTCTTCGTTGATCCTGATACCGCAGCGACAACTTGGCTGGCTGCAGAAACACCGCCGTGGCCGGCAAGATCGAGTAGACGGTCTTGGTTCCACTCGGATCGAGCGGGGTGCCAGTTGCCGGGACCACGGTCAGGTCCACCGTCGCCGTCAGTGCCCCCGCCGGCACCTCGACCACGGCAAGCCCATCCGACGAACGGACCACGCCACCCGCGGGGCCGATGCCGGTCACCGGGGGCGGAATCGGAGTCGGATCGGACGAGCAAGCGGATGCAAACAGCGACGCAAGAAGCCAGCGTACGGTAGCCATAATAAAACCGGACCCTCCGAGTGAATGGATCGATCGCCATCATCGACCACTGAACCTTGCCACCCGGCAGCGCCGCCGTGTTCGGATTGTGTCCGAGATCCCCCTGCCCCCCCGCCGAGTGCCGAGTGCCGAGCCTAGACGCGCCGCATGAGCCGATACAGATTCCCCACTCCTTCTCCAACCCGAGACCGATGCGCGCTCGATTGATGTTCGCCGCCGTCGAGTGCCTTCTGTGAGGCGCCGCGGAGTACGGGCCTTTCCTGTCGCCGCGTTTGTCGTCACCGGATGCTTGAACCCGCCGACTTTGCGCACGGCCACAACGACCGACAGTGCCGGCGTCACCCTGGTCGACAATCGGACGGCACTCGACGGCGCCACGCCCCGGTATTCGATCGACTCGGTCCCGCTCGTCGACATCGGCAGCGGCACCGATCCCCACCACGAATTTCCCCCAACCATCGCGGTGGCCCGGCTCCGGAGCGGGCAGATCGTGGTTGCGGCGGGAACCGAACTCCGATGGTTCGATCCCGTGGGCCGATGGGTTCGGTCAGTTGGGCGGAACGGGAGTGGGCCCGGCGAGTTCCGGCAAATCGATTTGCTTGCCCTGTTTGGCGATTCCGTATTGGTGTTCGACCTCGCGCTCCGACGGGCCTCGGTCTTCGATTCCGCCGGAAACTACGGCCGCGGCACGACGATCGTCGATTCCGACACGCTGGGCCAAACCTTCCCCGTTGGGGTGTTGAGCGATGGGCGGCTGGTCCTGGCGAGTTCCCAGTGGCCGTCAGCGACCGGGTTGCGGCGAGATTCCGTGACCATTCGAATTGGAAGTCCAAACGGCGTAGTCCAGTCCCTGATTGGGCGGTTTCCGTACGTCGATCAGTTGCTTGAGGCCGGCCCTCGGGGTGTCTCGATGGGACGGGTCGCGTTTGGCCGGCTATCCTACTGGGGCACGAGCGATAGCTCGGTGCTAGTGGCGTCAAACGAGCAGTTTCGCTTTGACTGGTACGGAGCCGAGGGCGAACACCAACGAGCGGTGCGCCGCCAGTGGACGCCCGTGCCGGTGACGGTCGAGGCGGTGACCGCCCAGATCGACGAATGGCTCACCGGATTCCCAGCGGGGATGGAGCAGCGCAAGGCTCAAGCTCGGGCGGAGTGGGCCGCGGCGCCCCGGTTGGAGGCGAAGCCGCCGTACGGGCCGGTGCTGGTGTCGGCAACCGGGGAGGTCTGGGTCCAGGAGTATGGCGAGCCCGGGCAACGGAGCCGTCCCGCGGTGTTTTCGGTGTTCGACCGCTCGGGGCAGTGGCTCTGCCAAATCACCCTGCCCTCCGGCGTTGAGCCAAAGGTGATCGGAACCGACCATATCGTAGCGACCTGGCTCGACCAGGACGATGCGACCCATCTCCGGATCTACGCAATGAAGCGTTCGAGGTAGCTGAGTCTCTCCACTGCCGCCTCAGACCCCGGCCGACAGCCCACCATCGATCGGCAACGCGACTCCCGTCACATAGGAAGCCGCGTCAGAACAAAGCCAGGTGACCGCCTGCGCCACTTCGTCGGGGTTCCCACCCCGCCCAGGCACTTTGGACCGAAACCAGTCTTCAACCCCGGGAATCGCGAACGCCCGTTCGATCATCGGCGTCATGATCATCCCCGGGCACACCACATTGATCCGAATGCCCTTGTCGCGATACTGAAGCGCCGCCGACTTCGACAACCCGATGACCCCATGCTTGCTAGCCGAGTATGCGGGGCTTCGAACGTACCCGGTCAGTCCCGCCACCGAGGAGTCGTTCACGATGGTGCCGCCGCCTTGGCTCAGCATCTGGATGATCTGGTACTTCATCCCGAGCCAGACGCCCTTCAGGTTCACGTCGATCATCCGATCCCAATCGGGCTCAGTGACTTCGTGAAGAAGCGCCCCGCCGGACACACCGGCATTGTTGAAGGCACAGTCAAGCCTTCCGTATTCGGCAACCGCTTTCTTCACCACCGACTCGGCGTCCTCCGCCTTGGCAACATCGGTCTGGACGAAGATCGCCTCGCCCCCATTCTTCCGAATTTCGGCCACGGTCGCGTTCCCTTCTTCCACCCGCCGGGCGGCAACAACGACCCGGGCACCCTGCTCGGCGAACAGCAACGCCGTGGCCTTCCCGATCCCTGAGTTGCCACCGGTAACCAGCGCGACTCTCCCATCAAACGGCCTTGGCATGTCATCTCCTCAGATAGCGGTCGAGAAAGCTCTCGAGTCGCCGATACAGTTCGATCCGGTTGGCTGGGTTCCGGAAGCCGTGGGGTTCCCCTGGAAACGTCTTGGATTCAAACGTCTTGTGATATGCTTTCAAGGTATCGACCGCCAATTGGAACTGATGGAACGGGGCCCGGACGTCGGCCTCGCCATGCATGATGAGAAGCGGCGTCGTCACGTTCCGGATTCGCGCCAAGGTATTGCTCACGGCGTAGACATCGGGCCGATCCGCCGGCGCTCCCCCGTGACCGGTCTTGGTGAAAATCCTGCCTAACCGGTCGGCGGTGGCGTAGGCGTCCCCGAAATCGTAGATCCCGGCCATCGGCACGGCCGCGTCGAACACCTTCGGAAACCGGGCGATGGTGGCCATCGACATGATCCCGCCGTAGCTGTAACCGTAGATTCCGACTTTGCCGCTGGACCACGGTTGAGCCCGGAGAAACGTCCCCGCTTCCGCCGCGTCGTGGGCCTGCCCGTTGGCCCAGTCGTTGATCGAGAGGTCCTGGAATGCCCGCCCAAAACCCGACCCGCCGCGGTAGTTGATCGCCAGGACGACGTAGCCCTTCGTGGCCAGGTACTGCTCGGTGAGATTCTGGACCTGGAGGTAGGAATTGGTACCGCCACCGTGGACATTGACGAGCGACGGATACTTCCCGCCGGCCCGGAAACCGGGAGGCAGATAGAGGAAACCCTGAATCCAGAGTCCATCGAAGCTCCGGTAGGAGATTTCCTTCGGCACCTGTAGCCCCGCCCACCGATCGGCGAACCGGGTCAGCCGCTTCGGCACGCTGCCCCCCATCCGGAGTTGGAACACCTCGGCACCGTCGGTTGGACCGGTTTGCACCAGGACGATGTCTCCTCCGGCCGAAACGTCGAAGTTGCGAATGGTCCCGCCGAGATGGGTGACTCGCGTGGCGACGCCACCACCGGCCGGGACTGACCACAAGTTCATCACCCCGCGTTCGAGATAAGGAAACAGCAACGCCCCGCCGGCATACCGAACTCGCTGGCTGTGGAGCCAATCCGATCCAAAGACCTGCATCGGGACCACCCGTTCGGCCCCGGTCGCCGCATCCACCGTATATAGGTCGGCCAGATCCTCGTACCAGTACCCCTGCTTCGACGTGCCGAGGAGCGCGATCGAACGGCCGTCGGGCGACCAGGTGGGCGTGGTCGACGCCATGAAACCGCGCGACAGCTGCCGGTGGGTCCGGGCTTCGACCTCGGTGACCCAGAGATCGTCGGACCAGTCGTCGCCCCGGTTCGAGATGTAGGCAATCTGCTTCCCGTCGGGCGACCAGGCCGGCAGAAACCGGGGATCATCCACCGCGGTGGCGGAATCGGTGAGCCGCCGCGCCGGGCCCCCGCCCGACGGGACGAGCCAGATGTCCTGATACCCGCTCCGGGTCGAGTAGAACGCGACTTGGCTCCCATCGGGCGACACCTGAGGGGCCCGCTCGTCGGCCTGATCTTCCGTTAGGCGAGTCGCAGTGGCGGCGCCGATCGGCACCGACCAGAGGTCGTTGTCCCGGCTGAACACCAGATGCCGGCTGTCGGGAAACCAGGCCGCCGCCGAGCCTTTGGTCCACAGTTTCGGAGCCGCCGTGCCGTCGACCGGGACCAGATAGATCCCGGGCCCCTCGGCGCCACTCCCGGTGGTGGCGATCCACTTCCCATCGGGGGAGATCGCGACGTCCGCCGCGCCCCGATTGCGGGTCTGGATGTTCTCGATCGTGAGGGGAACTGGCGCCTGCGCCAGCCCCCGCGATCCGAGAAACACGCCGCCCCCGAAGACGAGGGAGGTACCAAACCGGAGCAACGAACCCAGTGCGGTGCGCGCCATGAGGACCTTCAATCGTAGGAGAAATCCAATCACCTTGGTGACCAACTTAGCGACCGGCGATCCGATCCATCAGCGCGACGTGTGGCGCCGGTGGGCGGCTTGGATCACCGAGCGGTTTGGAAGCGGAACCTAGCGCCGATACGGCTCGGCAACCCAGATGGATACCCGAAGCTCGTGTTGGGTTCCCCCTTCCCGGCCTCGCATCGCCGGGGGCTGATCCACCCGCTCAGCAGGCATCAATATCTCAACGAACCGCCGTGCGACTGTCCACCCGCCAAGGCACGAACCCGAACCGCTCGCCTGGATCGCACCATCACCATGGCCGCCCCGCCAGACGGGGTTGCCGCCCGGATCGCGGGACCTTCGGGCCCCGGCGTGGTAGACTCGGCGACCAGGTTGGCGACAACCAGCAGGAACACCAGCGACAAGCCGTTCAGCAGGCATCCCTCTGCATGATCACTCCGCGAAGGCGGGGTACTTCCAGTCGATTGTCGAAAGTGCGCCCCAACGGCCAACGGCAACAAGCCTCACCGCGGAAGGGGAATTGGGTCCTACAGGGTCCCTCGCGATAGGGCTAACCCGCTTTCTATCTTGATGACCGCGGCGCGCGATACCGGACGCCGGGCAAGTCCTTGAAGTCGGCATCCTGGGTCCAGAGGACGGCATCGCGAACCCGCGTCGTAGCGTAGACGAGGCTATCCGCCAAGGGCAGTTTGTGCTCAACACCCAGGCGGGCCGCATACAACGCCAGGGCCGAGTCCACGGCAATGACCTCCCCTTGGTGCAGCACGGCGGCCGCCTGCAGGGCCGCATCCTCGTTGCGCTGCTGGAGCACGCGACGAAAGACTTCGTAAACGACGATCGCAGGAACCAGCAGTTTATCCACCGCCTCAATCGCCGGAGCGAAATAGCGGGCGTTCGGGCCATTAGCCAGATACTCCAGCCAGGCCGACGAGTCGACGACGTTCACACCCGATCCCGGTCACGCGGTACGGTCGTGTCGATTCCCTTCAGGAAGCCCCGCATCGATTTCATTGGTTTGACCGGGATGAACTCGACCCGGTCTCCGTATTGCAGCGCTTGCATGTGTTGGCCCGGTCGCAGGCCCAGCGTCTCGCGAATTTGCTGGGGGATCACAACTTGGTATTTGGGTGACACTTTGACAACGGTCATAAATCGTGCCGGTTAAACGATAACCCAATCTATCGGCCACTCGTACTACGGTCAAGCGACCCGCCTGGCAAAGCGTCCAACGATGTTAGGCACCAAGAATGTGGAGCCGGCCTTTCAGCCGGATCCGCCGGCGCGAGTCGCCGACGTCAGTTCGGCGGAGAGCGCGGTCCAGGGACGGTCGCGAGCCCGGAAGGCGCGGTGAGCCAAGCGGGCGCTCCGCTATTTTCACATCAACGTGAAAATACTTGCCACGATCTTCACCCGCAGCTAGCATTCCCGGCATGATCGACCGCGCCCTCGCCCCCCAAATCTCGGCCGACCTCGAGGACAAGATGGTCCTACTCTCGGGGCCCCGGCAGTCCGGCAAGACTACGCTGGCGCGGGCCATCCTCGCCCGGGCGTCGCGCGCCGGCGCCGAGCGCTACCTCAACTGGGACGACGATGAGTCCCGGACCCGAATCTTGAGCGCGGCCTTCCCCCACCGGGGCCTCGTCGTCTTCGACGAACTGCACAAGTATGGGCGCTGGCGGAACCTCCTCAAGGGACTCTACGACACCCACCGGGACACCCTCAAGATCCTGGTAACCGGGAGTGCTCGGCTCGATCTCTATCGGCGGGGCGGCGACTCGCTCCAGGGACGGTATCACCATCTCCGCCTCCACCCGCTGTCCTTGAAGGAGGCGAATTGCTCGGTGCGGGACTTGATGACCTTGGGGCCGTTTCCCGAGCCGCTGCTCTCGGGATCGTCCACCGCCGCTCGGCGATGGTCGCGGCAGTATCGCTCCCGGTTGGTCCGGGAAGACGTGGCGAGTCTCGAACGGGTCGAGGAGCTTGGCGCGCTCGAACTCCTGTCGGTGAGATTGCCCGGCCTGGTCGGATCGCCCCTGTCCCTGAATGCCCTGCGCGAGGACCTCCAGGTGGCCCACAAGACGGTCGAGCGATGGATGGACATCTTCGAACGATTGATGTTCGTCTTCCGCTTGGCACCGTTCGGGCCGCCGCGAATCAAAGCGGTCAAGAAGAGCCGCAAGCATTATCTCTACGATTGGACGGTGATCGACGATGAGGGGCCTCGGTTCGAGAACCTGATCGGGTTCCATCTCCTGAAGGAGTGCCATTACCTCGAAGATACCGAGGGGCTCGACCTGGAACTCCGGTTCTTTCGCGACATCGAAGGGCGGGAAGTCGACTTCGTGCAACTGCGCGACGGCAAGGCCACCCGGTTCGTCGAATGCAAACTGGCCGACACCGCGATCAGCCCGGCCCTCCTGTACTTGCAGCGCAAGTTCCCGTCGGTCGAAGCCGTCCAGGTGATCGCGACCCGCGGGGTCGACCGAACCGCCCGCGAGGGGGTCCGGCTGGTGAGTGCGGACCGGTTCCTCAGCAGTTTGGCCGTGTGATGGAACGACTCATCGCGGCGCTCTCGGACCGCTACCGGATCGAGCGCGAGCTCGGCCAAGGCGGCATGGCCACGGTCTACCTGGCCGAGGACCTGAAGCACAAGCGAAGAGTGGCGCTCAAGGTCTTGAAGCCCGAACTCGCCGCGGTGCTCGGCGCCGAGCGGTTCGTCCAGGAGATCACCACCACGGCGGCCCTGCAGCATCCCCATATCCTGGCCCTGTTCGACAGCGGCACGGCCGACGGCTTCCTTTTCTACGTGATGCCGTTCATCGACGGCGAAACCCTCCGCGCCAAGCTCGACCGCGAAACGCAGCTCGGCCTGGACGACGCGGTCCGGATTGCCCGGGAAGTCCTCGACGCGCTGGAGTACGCCCACCAGCAGGGGATCGTCCACCGCGACATCAAACCCGAGAACATCCTGCTCCACGGCGGTCACGCGATGGTGGCGGACTTCGGAATCGCGCTGGCGGTGAGTGCGGCCGCGGGCGGGCGGATGACGGAGACGGGGCTTTCGCTCGGGACGCCCCACTACATGAGCCCCGAGCAGGCCACTGCGGAGAAACTGATCACGGCGCGCTCCGACGTCTACTCACTCGGCAGCGTGCTCTACGAGATACTGGCGGGCCAGCCCCCGCATCTCGGCGGCTCGGCCCAGCAGATCATCATGAAGATCATCGCCGAACCGGTGCCGCTGGTGACGACGCTCCGCAAATCGGTGGCGCCTAACGTGGAGACCCGGGTGCTTCCCGACTTGCATCTGTCGCCCGACGGTTCCCGGCTCGCCTTCTCAGGTATTCGGGGGATCACGGAGGATATCTGGCTCTACACCTTCGCGACCTCGCAGCTCGACCCGTTCACCGTTGGTGGCATCAACATGTACCCGACTTGGAGCCCCGACGGAGCCCGACTGGCGTACTGTATCTACCCAAGTACCGGTCAGGTCGTTTCGCGGCCGATCGACCGGCAACGTCCCGCCGAGCGGTTGGGACCTGGCGACCAGTGTCCCCCGTCCTGGACCGCCGACGGGACGACCTTGGTGCTAAAAGGTGGCTGGACTCTGACGCCCCCCGACACCATTCCGCGGCGGGTGCCCGGCGGAGCGGACGGCGATTTCGGTCCCTCGGTGTCTCCCGACGGTCGATGGCTGGCTTATGCGGCCACCCGGGACGGGACGACCGACGTCTGGGTCCGGGGGTTCCGGACCGGCAGCGGCCCTTGGCAGGTCTCGCACGGCGGCGGCTTCGATCCGGTATGGAACAGCGACGGGCGGAGTCTCTTCTTTCGGACCGACTCGGCCATTATGGTGGCGACGGCCGCCGTTGCCGGGGCGGCCTTTCAGCCGGGTCCGCCGGCGCGAGTCGCCGACGTCAGTTCGGCGGTGAGCGCGGTCCAGGGACGGTCGTTCGACGTCTTCCCCGGCGGACAGCGTCTGGTCGTCTTCGAGTCGGGGACCGGGGCCAGCGTCGAGCACCTGATCCTCGAGACGAACATCGCCGGGCGGGCCCGGAAGGCCCCGTGAGCCGTGGAGGCCATCCGATCTTCTCGTAACTATGTAGAATACTTGCGGCAAACGATGAGAATCGCCGAGATCACCGGGACTTCGCCGGAAACCCCTAGCGACTGAACCGGGCCGGGGCCAGGGTCGCAGGCGGAATACGTCGCGTTAGGCGGCGGCAACAATACCGACGCTTTCGTCAGCGGCGAACGGCTCTGGCCGCCGGACCTCTCTATCGCCGAACC
Organism: Gemmatimonadota bacterium; assembly: GCA_043769075.1. Lineage (GTDB taxonomy): Bacteria > Gemmatimonadota > Gemmatimonadetes > Gemmatimonadales > GWC2-71-9 > SHZU01. The sequence continues at coordinate 14,304 of JAYVJS010000288.1, forward strand.
TCGGCCTGGAGCGCGGCCAGCCGCCGGCGGGCCAGCACCAAAGCCGGAAGGTCGGCGTCGGCGTTCTTGAGCCGGTCGATGAAGCCGGAGTAGGCGGCCCGCGCCAAGCCGGCGTCACCCTTCTGTTCCGCCAGCTGGCCGATCCGAACCGGCGCCTCGAACCAAGGTTCCTGCTGCTCGCTGCCCCAGGGACGGGTATCCAGCGCTCGCTGGTAGAGGCTGATCGCCGAATCAATCACCCCGAGCGAGGCATAGGCTTCCGCCATCAGGGTCAGCCGGACCGGCGATTGGTTCGAGAGCACTTTGCCTTCGTTGAGCATCCTGATCGCGTCCTCCGGCCGCCGCTCGGCCACCGCGATGCCCGCCCGCAGGAAAGCCCCGAGGACCTGATCATCGGTACGGGTCGGGATGATTCGTTCGTCCGCCGCGCGGAGCATGGCGCGGGCCCGATCGACCCGACCGAGCTTGAGAAACTGGAGACCCGCGAAGGCATAATAGAACGGCGTTAGGTTGGCGGGCCCCGATCCGGCCACGGCCTCGTTGAGCCGCTCCACCGCCACGTCCGGCCGCCCCGCTTGTCGATTGGCGGCAGCCAAATACATCAGGTTCCGAAAGGTGCTGGCTCCGGCCGTGGTGGTAGCGGTCACCGCCAGTGCCTGGGTGAAGTGATCGGTACCTTCCCGGTATCGTCCTTCATAGGTGGCCAACAATCCGAGCGAACGATGGCCCTGCGCCCGATCGAGCGGGTTCGGGTTGTCCAGCATCATCCGGAACGCTGAATCGGCTTCCGCCAGCCGCCCGGCGTGGACCAGCACCGTGCCGTACTCATGGTTGATATTGTCGCGTTGAAGGGCCATCGTGTCGATCCGGCCCGCCTGCCGATACGCCTCGATCGATGCTGCCAACGCGGCGGCCCGGGTGGTCGTGGCGGTGTCCACTTTGAGACAACTGGCGAGGTTGATCCAGGCCGTCGGGAGCCCCGGCTGCATCGCCAGCACCCGCCGATAGACCGGAACCGACTCGCCACAGCGGCCGGCCCGAAACAGCGCAAAGCCATAGCTCCCCAGGGTGGTCGGTGACGGCCACCGCTCCGCCAACACCCGAGCGGCCTCGATGGCATCGTCCGACCAGCCGTAGATCGTGGCCTCGGTAACTCGAATCCGGAGTTGTTCCCGATCGGTCAGCCGCGACCGCAAGGCGACGGCTCGATCGATGTTTTGGCGGGCCAACCCCATGTCGTTCGCCTGGTAATACAGATAGTCGGCCATTGACTGATAGGCGAGCGCGAAGGTCGAGTCGGCAAGAATGGCGCGTTGGTACCAATCACGGGCCCCAACCCAATTGCCCCGCGACCACTCCCAAAGCCCCTCGGTATACGCCTTGAGCGCCTCGATCGAGGCGGTGGTGACCCGCGGGAGTGAGTCCGCTCGCGCCGCCGTCAGCACCGATTCCGATTCCCCGAGTGCTTTCCGGATTTGGGAGACCAACTGCGTCATCGCTCCCAAGATGGCGCCTCGTCCCTGGGCGCTGGTCTCAAGCGTCCGAAGATCCTGGCCGGTGGCCGGGTCGATCAACCGAGCCGTCAGTTGGTAGGTCGAGTCGGCTTCCACCACCGCCAGGGCCACGACCATCGGCACATTCTCGCGCTGGGCAATCTCCAACCCCAGCACCTCGTCCACGGGTGGCGTCGGCCCGGTGCGGCCCATCCGGCGGAGGACCTCGGGAAGCTGGTTCTTCGGAAAGACCCAGAACCGGCCCGATTGTTGGAGCCCGATCAGCGCCGCGTTCGAAAGCGCCCGGGCCAAGGCGGAATCGCCACCCACGCTCGCGATCTCGGTGAGCAGGATCGGGGTGCCCGGCTTCAGCACCAGCGCGGCCGTCGTTCGATACCGCCATGCCGCGACGGCCCCGAGCGCCACCAGCATGACCGCGGCAATCTTGGCCCACCGCGCCAACGAGCCGCTCCGAGGGCCGGCCGCTCGTTCAATCGCCGATCGTTCCTCGGCGGTTACCGATTCGACGATCGTCCGCCGAGCGGCTTCGCTTTGGAACTCGAGCTGGCGGGATTGGCCGGTCGCGTATCGAAGCAACCGGCGCCCGAGCCCGCTGGCTAACGCCGCCCGAAATTCGTCCGGCCGAAGCCGGGTGACGGACTCCAGGACCGCCGGATCGATCCGCGGCCCAAGGACCGCCGCCGCCAGGATTAGCCGGCGGGCCGGGTCGGACAGGGCGCTGAGTTGCTCGGCGATCGCGGTGCGAAGCGGGCCCGGCACCGGGAGATGGTCGAGGTCAAAGTCATCCGCCGCTCGCCAGGTTCCGGTTGAACCCGGTCGGATCAGGCCAAGATCGGCCAGATGCAGGATGGTCTGGTGCACTTGGCCCGGCATGGCGCCCGCCTCGTCGACTAACCGCGCCGCCAGCCCGGCGGCCAACTCCGGATCGAACGGCCCCATTGACCGGAGCATCGCCTCGATCTCAGCGGGCACCAGTCGTCGCAACCGGATCCGGTCGAGGACCGGCCCGACCGGGTCGGCGTCGTTGGCAAACGGAGCGCCCGGCCAAGCGCCCCCCCGGCCGGTCAGCACCACCAGCACACCGTTAGGCGGGCGCCGAGCAATGGCGCCAAGCGCCTCGGCACTGGCCGGATCGGCGAGCGGCGCATCATCGACGATGACGGTGGTCGGTTGCTCCAGCGCCACCTCGGTCAGGAGCCGGACCACCGCCTCAGCGGGAGTGGTCCCGCCCCCGGTCGGCGGCAAGGTCCGGAATCGTTCCCCGACTTCCGGAACCAATCCCGCCAACTCGGCCAGCATCGCGGGCGGAGTGGCCGAGGCGCCCGGTGCGAGCGCGAGTGCGGACACCACGCCCCGAGCCGTCGCAAACGGCCGGGTTCGTTCGGCGCTGAAAGCCTGGCCCAGAACGACGACGCTCCGCTCCGGCCGCTGCCGCAACCGCCGGGCGAACTCGGCACTGAGTTTCGTCCGGCCGGAGCCCTCGTCACCTTCGATCAACACGACCCGCCCGGCGCCGCCCCGCACCAGGTCCCATGCCCGCATCAGCGTGGCCAACGCCTCCTCCCGGCCGATCAAGTCCGGCGTCAGGAGGCCCCGCCCGCCGATCGGGCCGGCCGTGGGCAATCCTTCGTAGAGGCGGGTCAATTCCGCCGAGGGCCGGCGTTGATACTCTCGGGCCAGGAGCTCGGTGAACCCGGCGAATCGCGCTGCGGCCTCCGCCGGCCGACCGGCGGCGCTCTGAAGGCCGAGCAGCGCCGCGACCGGCGCTTCGTCCTCCGGCGCCTGTTCCGCCCACCGTTCCGCCCACCGAATGGCCGCGGCCCGGTCGCTCCGGCCAGTCGCCGCTTCGGTGAGTTGCTTCAAGGCCCACGTCAACTTGCTCCGGAGGCTGGCCCGCTCGGTCTCCAGCCAGGTTCTCCATTGCTCGTCACCCAAATCCTCGAGACCGAGGAGAAAGTCGCCCTGCCAGAGCTCGACTGCCGCCTCCCACCGGTCGTGTCCGATGTGGTTTTCGAACTCGGCGATATCCAATTCGATCGCGCCGGGGGTGAGCCGAACCCCCTGGGCGTCGGAGTCAAGCGCCTCACCGAGGACATCCCGGATCGACGAAAGCGCCTGGCGGAGCGACTGACGGGCTCGGTCGCTCCCACCCTCGCCCCACAGCAGGTCGGCCAACACCTCGCGCTCGACCCGGCGCGGCGATCGCCGGGCCAAGAATACCAAGAGGGCCCGCTCCTTCCGCCGCTGCGGGAGGGACCGGCCGTCGGGGGCGTCGAGTTCGAGACGACCCAGGGTGGTGAGACGAAGTGGTTGGTTTGGCAGAACAAAAAAGATCACTCCCGCCCCCGCCTCTCCGCCAGGGGGCTTTTGGACGGCTTTCTGAAGTGGTTACGCCGGCGTGAGTTGACGCCTTGGTGACGAAGTATTCGCGGCCCGGCACTAGGATGGGCCCCGATGAACCAGCCTCCGGCCCAGTTCGACTACTTCATGCTCCAGACCCGCTCGGAAGGGCGGGCCGACGGCTTCGTGGTCGGCGGCATCGTCGAGCACCTCGGCACCGGTGAGAAACGGTCGTTCCAGTCGGCCGACGAGCTGGCCCGGTTGCTTCACTACTGGCACCTCGAGCACACCCAAGAACGGTGGATCCCCAATGAATAGGATCGTCCTGCTCACGCTCGCCCTGGGCGGGTGCCTGGCCCAGCGCCAAGCCGAGGTGGTGCCCGCCGCGGTGGCCGCGGCCGACTCTCTGGTCCGCCAGGCCATGGCAGCAGAGCAATCGCTCGACCCCGCGAGGGTCGGGACCCGCGCGGTGGCGGTGGCGCCGTTCCAAGTGAGCACTCGCGACCCCTCGTTGGCCGTCCTCAGCTTTGGGCTGGCCGATCTGCTGATGACCGACTTGGCGAGGAGCAGCCAGCTCCAGGTCGTTGACCGGCTCCGGATCGACGCCTACCTCCGGGAAGCCGGCTTGGCCGCCACCGGCCGGGTCGACAGCGCCACCGCGCCCCGGTTCGGCCGAATCGTCGGCGCCGGCCGGATCGTGCTCGGCACCTTGGAGGCCAGTCGCTCGGCCGCATCGAGTCTCGGGGGACGACTCGGCGACGTGGTGACCGGCGCGGTGACCCCGATCGCGTCCCTGCCCCCGGGCTCGCTCGACGCCATTCTCGAGGCGCAAAAAGCCCTGGCGTTCGCGGTCTTCGACCAACTCGGGATCGAACTCACCCCGGCCGAACGGGCCCTGGTCGAACAGCGGCACACCAAACGTCTGGCCGCGTTGCTGGCCTACAGCCGAGGCGTCCGGGCCGAGTTACGGCTCGAGCTGCAACAGGCCCGGGCCGACTATCAAGAAGCCCTCCGCCTCGACGCTGGATTTTCCGCCGCGGCAACCCGGATTGCCGAACTGAACCAATGGGGCGTGCTCCCGGCGGCACGATCCGAAATCACCGACCCGCTTCTCCGAGTTGGGCTCCTCGCCGCCGAGGGCGTGATCCGGGGCGGGGCCTCCACGAGCCTGGGCGCCGCCGATCCCGCGTTCCGCCAGCGACAGAGCGGTACCCTGATCATCATCCTCAACCTGCCCTGAGCCCATGAACTCCGCATTGATGCCGTGGTATCGAGGCCTCCTCGCCGGCGGGACGGCCGCCGTCGTGGTAACCGGGGCGGCCCAGACCCAGGACCGGCCTCTGATCGGCGAGACCCGGACGAACCTGGCACCGGCGTTCGTTTCGTGGCGGTTCGCTGAACCGCTGATCCAGGACTCCCTCTCGGTCCGCCGAATCACCCAGCTGGTCCTTCCGGTGTCGTTTGCCATGTCGATCGGGCGGTGGACGATCGATGTCGGAGGCGCGGTGGCCCGAGGCCGAGTTGGGTTGGCCGACGGCCGGAACCTCGACCTGAACGGGGTGACCGACGTCCGGGCCCGGGCCGTCGGCCGGATCATCGGCGACCACCTGCTCCTCACCCTGGGGGCGGCCGCGCCGACCGGGACCACCCGGCTCGCGGGCCGGCAAATCGACGCCCTCCGGATTCTCGGCTCGCCGGCGCTGGGCTTGCCCACACCGACGTTAGGCGCCGGCAGTTCGGTCACCGCCGGGTTGGTCTACGCCCGGCGGGTCGGCGCCTGGGCCGTGGCCGCCGGTGGCTCGTTCGAAACGCGGGGTAGTTACTCCCCGATCGAAGCCCAGATCGCCGGCGTGGCCCGCCCCACCGATCTCGATCCCGGGTCGACGACCCGGTTCTCGCTCGGGGCCGACCGGGTGGTCGGGAGCGGCCGGGTGGCGGTGTTGGTCGCCACGGACCGGTTTGGGGAAGACGACATTCGGGTCACCACGGCCGCGGGCCCGGTGGAAGCCCGGTACCGATTGGGGCCCCAATACTCCATCGGCGCGATCATCGATCTCGGAGTCGCCGGACTCCGCTCGGCGCGGATCACCGTCATGGACCGGTACCGCGCTCGTCACACCGGCGTCGACGGCATGTCGGCGGCCGGCTCGAACGGCAACCGGTTCGAAACGAGCCTCGAGGTCACCACCGGAGCACCGGGCCGCACCGGCCTGCTCGCCCGGCTCGACGGCCGGCTCGACAGCGGCCTCACCATCGACAACACGATCACCACCGCGGCCATGACCGGCGGCGGCCTAACGCTCGGTGCCATCGTACCGGTCGGGCGGGCCACCCTCCAGCCCTACCTCCGAGCCCAACTCGGCCGCGTCGACACCGGACCGACCGTCACGACCGCCACCGGCTTCGGCGCCGGCCTCACGTTCACCGTTACCCGCTAGCTCCCCGGAGGTCCCATGTCCGCTCCTTCCGTCGTCACCCGTGTTCTGAGAATCTGGTGGGTCCTGGTCGGTATCACCGCGGCGGGCTGCTCCGACGCCGGTGCCCCGACGCCAACCGACACCAAGGTCCGGATTACCCTCAACCTGTCGCTGTCGGGTCTCGCCGCGGGTGAGCGAGTCGAGGTGGGACCGTGGTACCTCCGGACCGACCAATCGACAATCCGGTTTCCGGTGGTGGCGGTCACCGCCGGCGGAGCGAGCCAGGACGTGCCGCTCCAACTCGACATCACCGACTGCTTGCAGGACACCCGGCGCGAACCCGTCGGGTCAGGCTGCCCGATTCGGATTGCCGTGGTGCTCCGAAGCGCCCAAGGCGCCGCCATCGACTCGCAGTCGGTCGGCCCGTTCGACGTCCGCCCCGGCGCGGTGACCACCGCACCCGCGATTACGCTCCGTCAGATCGGCACCGTGGTGCTCTCACCGCGGCGCGATACCCTGGCCGTCGCGGATACGGCCTCGATCGCCGTCGAAGTCCGGGACCGGCAGGGCGCCGCGCAAAACCGACCGGTGCTCTGGCGGAGCAGTACGCCCGCGGTCGCGACCGTCTCCGCCGCCGGTCTCGTCACGGGAGCCGGGGCGGGCACCACCACCATCACCGCGCTCGTCGAGGCCGATACCACCAAGCGGGGCACCGTCACCATCGCGGTCCGCGGACTGCTCAACTTCTCCGTCACCCCCGACTCGATCGTGACGGCACCCGGCGATACCGTGACGCCGGCGTCGGACATCGTTGGGGTCGGCGTGCCGACCGGGATTCGGTGGCAAACCCGATCCGCCGCCATCGCCACGGTCGACACCGTTTCGGGCCGAGTGACGGCGGTGGCGACGGGCCGGACGGTCGTTGTCGCCCGGGCCGTGGCCGATCCCTCCCGAACCGATTCGGTCACCATCGTGGTCCGCGGCCTCCTCGGCTTCGCGATCACGCTCGATTCGATCCTCGTCGCCCCCGGTGATACCGTGACGCCGGCGACCACCATTTCGGGCGTCGGGGTCTCGACCTCGGTCCGGTGGCGGAGCCGGGCCCTCACCATCGCGACGGTCGACTCGGCCTCCGGACGAATCACCGCCGTCGCGCCGGGCCGCGCGATCGTGGTCGCCACGCCGGTGGCCGACCCGGTTCGGGCCGACTCGATCGCCATCGTGGTCCCGGGTATCGTGGGGTTGGTCGTGGCGCCTGATACGGTCCGACTGGCCGTCGGCGCCACGTCCGGCCTCACCGCGACGTTGACCGCCGCCGGCCCGGTGTCGCGGACCATCGTGTGGCGGTCATCCGCTCTGGGCGTGGCCTCGGTGAGCCAGGCCGGCGTGGTCACCGGCGTTGCACCAGGGCTTGCCGTGATCACCGCCCTCGCGTCGGCCGACACCACCAAGCAAGCGTCGGCTTCGATCACGGTCTCGCTCCCGACGTCGAACTTGGCCTGCGCCGCCCAAACCGTGGTGCGGGACACGATCACGGTCGACCAGACGTGGACCACCGCCAATTCTCCCTATCTCGTCACCCGGCAACTGGTGTTCCGGGGCGCCCAGTTGACCGTTCAGCCCGGCGTCGTGGTCTGCGCCGACTCGGCGGTCGGGATCGAGTTTCGGGGCGGGGGCCGGCTCGTGGCCCGGGGCACCGCGGCCACCCCGATCCGGTTCAGCGCGAGCGACCCGGCCAAGCCGTGGGCCGGGTTGCGATTCTTCGACCCGATCAGCGACAGCAGCTACATCACGAACTCGACCCTCGAGTACGGCACCCTGCCCAGCTGCTGTAGTGCGTATGCCTTGTCCGCCGCTCACCCGATCGTGTGGGACAGCGTTCGGTTCCGGCAATGGTCGAACGCGGCCGTCGTGCTCATCAACGGCCGGCTGAGCCGATCCGTGGTCGACACCACCATCGGCGGCGTCGGGGCCGTTCAACTCTGGGACCAAGCCACGTTCGAACTCACCACCATTCGGCGCGCCGACAGCGTAGGTCTGATCGTCGCGGCCAGCCGGGTCTTGGGCGGCCGCATTGAGGACACCGGCTTGGGCATCAGCAACTGGGCCGGGGCGGGCCTCCTCAAGGACTATCTGCCGGTCCGGATCACCGGAAACCGCGGGTTTCCGATTTGGATCCTGGCCGGCGACGTGGCCAAGATGGCGCGGGATTCCATGACTCAGACGTTCTATCTCGGAAACGTCAAAGACACCATCGGGACCTTCGGCTCCGTAGTGAACGACTCGCTCCGGCTGTTCGGCCACCTGCCGTTCCTCACCGATAGGCTCACCGTCTCCGGGACTTCGGTGGTCCGACTCCGGCCCGGCGCAGTCCTCGCGATTACGGCCGGAACATTTCTTTCAATCTTTGACCCGGCTCGGGTCATCGCGAGGGGCGCGCCCGGCCGGCCCGTTTCCTTCGTGGCCCAAGATCCCACCCGGCCGTTCGCCGAAATCGCATTCCTGGGGAACCCCGCCGGGCCGGCCTACCTCGCCGCCCCCTCGGATACGAGTTACTTGACCAATGCCATCGTCCGAAACGGTGGATCTCTGCCCGGCCCCGAGGCGGCCGTTTGGATAAACACTCGCGGGCTTCCCGTCGTGATCGACTCCACCGTCATCAACCAGTGCGGGAACGGCGGGGTGATAGTCCAACACATCCCTTTCACCGGACCCATCGTCCCCACCGCCGCCGACCGACAGGTCAGGATCCTCCGCTCCCGCATCGAAAACTGCGGCAGCGCCTTGGCCCCCGCCGTTTCCCTGAATGCCAACAGCGTGATCAAGAACACGACGATCCGAGGTTCCCGGGGCATTGGCCTCCGACTGGGCGAAGGCACGGTCAATACGGTCACCATCACCGGCGGACTCGCGGCCGGAGTCGAACTCACTAACGAGTTCGGTCCTCGATCGATTCTCCGAAGCAACATCTATCGCAATGCGGGCCTCGGCATAACCAATCCGCTTCTTTCCGGGTTCGCGGCCCCCGGGATCTGGTGGGGCGATCCAACCGGCCCTAACGGCCCCAACGGAGACGGCGTCGCCGCGGGGATCACATGGGCCCCACCGGCCGCGGCCTCAATCGAACTGGTCACCCCGTTGCCGGTGGGGCCGGCCCCCGCCCCACCAGCCCTCGTCACCCGAGCCGTTCGGCCTCCGGCCGCTCCGCCGGCTAAGCCCTTCGTCGGGATCGAACCGGATTGGTCTAGTGGGTCCCGCCGCTCAAGGCCTTGAGCCGGGACTCGGCCCGCTGCCGCTGCTCCACCGCGAAGTCCGGCGCGGAGGTCCGGAGAAAGTCGGCGTAGAGGCCGCGGGCTTTCTCCGGATTGCGGTCCTCCTCGGCGAGGGCGGTGGAATAGAGCAACAGACTCTGGAGCCGGCCCTTGGCCGGCGTCCGGGTCTCGGTTCGGCGGACCTCTTTGAGGGGCGGCAGTTTCATGCCCCGGTTCATTTGTTGGGCCAGTTGCGCGGTCAGCTCCAACAGGTCGTCGGCATCCCCGCTCACCGTCTCGACGTAGCTGACGGCCGAGGTCTCCACGTTGACGGCCCGGGCATCGAGGCGGAGCCGGCTCTTCCGGTCAATCACGAACCCGCCGGTCACCACGTACTGCGCGCCGAGGAGTTTGCCCACTTGGGCGGCCGTGGCCGGATCGAGCCGGCCCGCGGCGCCGAGATCCTGTTCCGCGATTAGTTTCTTGAGTTGGCTCCGGTCGACCATGATCACCGCCGGATTTCGGCCCAGCTCGGTGACCAGGATCTCCGAGATGCCCTGTGAAAAGGGATTGTACGACGCCGCTTTGTCGATGATGGCGCCGTTGGTGAAATCGAGGACCGCAATGGTCACCTGGGTGCTTGCTTGGGCGCTCGCGGCCACGGGGGCACCACCGAGCATGACGCCTAACAGGACGAGACGAGACCTAACCATGATGTGGCTCCCAGTCGGTTGATGATGCACGGAACTCCGGTACCCCTCAAACCCCGTGACTAACCCCGGCCCGCTGACCGGCCACGTCGTCGCCGGCCGATACCAAGTCGGCAGGCGGCTCGGCCAGGGCGGCATGGGCCAGGTCTATCTCGCCACCCATCTCCAGATGAAGCGGCAGTGCGCCCTCAAGGTGATCCAGCCCGTGCTCGAGTGGGAACCGGCCGCGGTGGCCCGGTTCCAGCGCGAAGCCGAGAACGCCAGCCGGATCAGCCACGCCAACGTGGCGCAGGTCTACGACTTCGGCCACGACGAGGGCACCACCTTTCTCGCCATGGAGTACGTCGAGGGCGAATCCCTGGCGGCCCTGCTCAAACGGGAAACCACCCTCGGCCCCCGCCGTACCGCCCGGATCGTCTGGCAGGTGGCCAACGGTCTCGGCGCGGCGCACCACCTCGGCATCGTCCACCGGGACTTGAAGCCCGAGAACATCATGCTGACCCGGTTCCGCGACTGGGATGACTTCGTCAAAGTGGTCGACTTCGGGATCGCCAAAGCGATCACCCCCGGCACTGAGCCCGCCGCCACGACCAGCGTGGTCATCGGCACCCCCGACTACATGAGCCCGGAACAGTTTCTCCGTCCTAATGTCGATGGCCGGAGCGACGTCTACGCGCTCGCGCTGACAGCCGTTCGGATGCTGACCGGCCGGCTGCCCCCGGTGGTCGGGCTCCGGGCGGTGGTGCCCCCGGTTCAGCCCGAGGACCCGGTCCGGCTCAGCGAAATGACCCCGGCCGCCGGCTGGCCGGTCCGGATGTTCGAAACCTTGGCCAAGGCGCTGGCCTGGGATCCAGCCGGTCGCTATCCCACCGCCGAGTTGTTCGCCGCCGACTTTGCCGCCGCGGCGAGCGAATGGGAACCGCCCCGACCCGGAATCCGGGAACCGTGGGAGAGCCGCCTCGAAGGCCGGCCGTCCGGCGCGGCCCCGGTGCTCGATCGGCCGGCCCCGGTTCCCGGGCGCCGATGGGTGGTGCCCGCGGTCCTCACCGCGGCCGCGGTGGTCGCCGGAGTGATCTGGGCCACTCGGGGTCGCCCGGTGCCACCGTCGGTCATTCGGCCACCGGTGCTGACCCGGGAGTCCGACACCACGAGCCCCGTTGGTCGAGTCGTGCCGGTGGCTCCCCCCGTCGTCGCTCGGAACCCCTCGGCCGCCTCTCCGCGTCCCGTCGAGTGGGGCGACTCGTTGCCCGTGCTCAAGCGGCTGACCGAGCCCGGTCCGATGACCGACGCG
>JAYVJS010000289.1:0-6340 GCA_043769075.1 Gemmatimonadota bacterium
CGAGTGCCGAGCGCCGAGTGCCGAGTGCCGAGTAGTACGGTCGAAGGCCCAAACCGCCACCGGCAGCCGGCCTCCAGTCCCGCCGCCTCCATGGCAGCCAATTCCTCTTCGAGCGAGAAGAACCGATCCTCGCCCGACCACTCTTCGAAATGCTGCCACGCCCGCCGTTCGTCGATTCCGGCCAGCACCATTTGGTCGGCCCAGAACCGGTACGTGGCGGCATTGAGCGGGGCTTCGTTGGGCACGGTAATGTCGGCCACGGCCAGCACGCCGCCCGGCCGAAGCGCCTCGGCCGCCCGGCGGTAGAGGCGGCCCTTGGCCGCGAGATCCCGAATGTGATGGAGCGAGAGCGACCCCATGATGGCATCACACTGGGGGAACGGCTCGTCGAAGGACCGATGAATCGGCTCGGCCCGGGCTCCGAATCGGGCCAACCGGGTCTGGGCGACCTCGAGCATCGAGTCGTCGACGTCCCAGAGCTCGACCACCGTGGTCGTGGTCCGGTCGAGCACCCGCTCACTCAAGCTGCCGGTGCCGGCGCCCAGATCGATGACTCTTTTTGGCTCGATGGCCGCGATCGCGTCGGCCGCTGTGTCGAGCATCTCGTCGTACCGAGCCAGGAATCGGCGGATCGTCTCATCATAGGCGCCGATGTCGATTCGAAGGTGCTGCTGAACGGAATGGGTCATCGCGAAGTGGGCCGGGCCGCTTGCAGAAGGATGCGAAGAACGTACACTTGGGGTCGGATTCTTGGCACCCCTCAACCTGTTTCCCGAGCTCCACGATGCCTTCAGCGATTCGCCTGACCACGACTCTACCCGGCCCAAAGAGCCTGGCCCTAGCTGCCCGTCGAGCCGCCGCCGTACCCAAGGGGGTGTCGAGTTTGAGCGGCCTGGCCGTTGTCCGGGCCGAAAATGCCGTCATCGAGGACGCCGATGGGAACCGGCTGATCGACTTTGCCGGCGGAATCGGGGTGATGAACGCCGGCCACCGGCACCCAGCAGTGGTCGAGGCGGTCCGGAAGCAACTCGACAGCCTGACCCACGCCTGCTTTGCGGTCTCGAGCTACGAGGGCTATGTGGCTGTTGCCGAGGGGCTTAACCGGTTGACGCCGGGCAGCCATGAGAAACGAACTCTGTTGGTGAATACCGGTGCGGAAGCCATCGAAAACGCCGTCAAAATCGCCCGGTATGCCACCGGCCGCGGCGCGGTCGTGGCGTTCGAGCACGCCTTCCACGGCCGGACCAACCTCACCATGGCGCTCAGCGCCAAGCCGATGCCCTACAAGAAGGGGTTTGGCCCCTTTGCGCCGGAGGTCTACCGGATTCCCTATTCCTATTGCTATCGCTGTGATCGGGGCGCTGGGACGGGGTGCTGTCAGGCCGCTCCGGGTTATTGGGACAGGATCTTTACCGGTTTGGTCGATCCGTCGCAGGTGGCGGCCATCGTCATGGAACTCCAAGCTGGGGAGGGGGGCTTCATTCCCGCGGCGCCCGACGCGGTCAAGGCCTTGGCGGCCTTTGCCAAGCAGCATGGGATCCTGATGATCGTCGACGAGATTCAAACCGGGTTTGGCCGGACCGGGAAGATGTTCGCCTCGGAGCACTATGAGCTTACTCCCGATCTGATCGTCACCGCCAAATCGCTGGCGGGCGGGTTGCCCTTGGCGGCGGTGACCGGCCGGGCCGCGATCATGGATACGGTTCACTCAGGCGGGCTCGGCGGCACTTACGGCGGCAACCCGCTCGCTTGCGCCGCGGCGCTGGCGACAATGGAGGCGATGGACCGGGAGAAAATCACCGAGCGCGGTATCGTGGTCGGCAACACGGTCCGGGCCCGGTTTCACCAGATGGCCGCGCGGTTTCCCGTCATCGGCGATGTCCGGGGCCTCGGTGCCATGGTGGCCCTCGAACTCGTCACGGATCGGACCACCAAGGAACCGGACAAGGAGCGGACCGCCCGGGTCCAATCGGAAGCCTTGAAACGGGGACTTCTGATCCTTACCGCGGGCACCTACGGCAACGTGGTCCGGGTCTTGGTGCCCTTGACGGTCGATGAGGCCACCCTCGCTGAGGGCCTGGCCGTGTTGGAGCAGGCCTTCGAGGCCACCCAGTAGTGGGACCTGGCCGGCCGGTCGTCGAGCTCGAGGCCGTTACCAAGAGTTTCGGGGCGACCAAGGCGGTCGACCAGGTGTCGCTCGAAATCCAGGAGGGCGAGTTCTTTTCTCTCCTCGGCCCCTCGGGGTGCGGCAAGACCACGACCTTGAGACTGATTGCCGGGTTCGAAACCCCAGACCCCGGCGGTGGGGAAATCCGGATCAGCGGCATTCGGGTCAACGAAAAGCGGCCCTACGACCGCGGGGTTGGGATGGTGTTTCAGAGCTACGCCCTCTTTCCTCACCTCGACGTCGGCCGGAACGTCGGGTTTGGGCTTCGTCAACGGGGCACTCCGGAGCCCGAGATCGCGGGCCGGGTCGGCCGGGCGCTCGAACTGGTACGCCTCGACCCGGCCACCTATTCAAGTCGGCGGCCGGCCGAGCTGTCGGGGGGGCAGCGGCAACGGGTTGCCCTGGCCCGGGCGCTGGTCCTCGAGCCCAAGATCCTCCTCCTCGACGAGCCGCTAGGCGCGCTCGACCTGAAACTCAGAAAAGCGATGCAGCTCGAGCTCAAGGCGCTCAACCGGAAGCTCGGTATCACGTTCGTGTACGTGACCCACGACCAGGAAGAGGCCTTGACGATGTCGGATCGCATTGCCGTCATGGACCTGGCCCGGGTCGCTCAGCTCGGCACCCCCGCCGATATCTATGAAAATCCGAGGACCGCATTCGTCGCCTCCTTCATTGGCGAGTCGAACGTGCTGGAAGGGCGGGCCGCGGCCACCGTCAACGGCTTGGTGGACGTGCTTGGAGACGGCTTCCGGTACCAAGTGAGGCCCGACCACCCTGTCGCGATGGGCCGGGTCATCAGAATCGCGATTCGCCCTGAATGGATGGACCTCTTCGAGCCGGGCGCCGTTCCCGCCGGCGAAAACGGGTTGCCCGGCACGGTCGATGAGGTCATCTACCTCGGCGAAACGATTCACGTCATCGTCGCCCTCGACATCGGGTCGAAGGTGACGGTGGCGCTGCGGAACGAGGGACAACTGATCAAGCCGCTCCCCTGGGTTCGGGGTTCGCGGGTGGCGGCCGCCTGGCTTCCCGAGGATGCCCAGGTCCTCGAGGACGATCGGTGACGCTTCGTCGTCGGGTCTTGGCGTGGTTCTCAAGGCGACCAGGTGCCACCGCCACCGCGCTCTTGAGCCCCGGGGTGACCTGGCTCCTGGCGTTCTTTGTGGCGCCGATTGCGCTGATGCTGCTGTACAGTACCATGCGGCGCGGCCTCTATGGGGGCGTGGTGCCCGGCTTTACCATGGGGAATTATCGCCGGTTCTTCGACCCCCTCTATCTCGGCATTCTCCGTCGGACCGTGGTCTGGTCGTTAGGCTGTACCGTGGCATGCCTGGTGATCGGGTATCCCGTGGCCTACGTGATTGCCCGGGCCCGGCGGTGGCGGCAGCTGCTCCTCTTCCTGGTCGTGCTGCCGTTTTGGACCAGCTTTCTGGTCCGGACTTTCGCCATGATCTTCCTGCTTCGGGACAGCGGGCTCGTCAACGGCGTCCTGTTGCGGATCGGCTTGATCGAGCAACCGATTCCCCTCTTATACACCCCCTTCGCCGTCATGCTCGGCTTGGTATACGGCTTTCTGCCGCTGATGATTCTCCCGATTTACGCCTCGCTCGAGAAGCTCGACGATACCTTGCTCGAAGCCGCCGAGGTCCTCGGCGCGAGCCCTCTGGCCCGGTTCGCTCAAGTGGTGTTCCCGTTGTCGCTGCCGGGCGTTGCGGCGGGTTGCCTCCTGACCTTCATCCCGGCGCTGGGCTCGTTTCTGACTTCGGATTTGCTCGGCGGTGCCAAGCAAGTCATGGTCGGGAATCTGATTCAAAACCAGTTTACCGTGGCTCGCAACTGGCCGTTTGGGTCGGCGGCCGCCTTTGTCGTGATGGGTCTGGTCGTGGTGGCGGTGTTCGGGTATCTCCGCCGCCGTGATGTCGAGGCGTTGACCCGGTGATGCGACGAGCACCTCGCGGAGTCATGGTGGCGGCCGGCCTTGTATATGCCTTTCTCCATGCCCCGCTGGTGGCGTTGGTGGTCTTTTCCTTCAACGATTCGAAGTTCTCGGCCTCGTGGACTGGATTTACGTTCAATTGGTATCGCCGGCTCTTCGAACGGGATGACATTCTCGAGGGCCTGCGACGGAGTTTAGTGGTCGGGGCCGTGGCCACGGCGGTGTCCACCGTCTTGGGGACCTTGATTGCCTTGGCACTTGCCCGCCATCGGTTTCGGGGCCGTCGGACGGTCGAGAGCCTCCTCTACCTGCCGTTGGTGACGCCCGAGATCATCATGGGGATTTCCTTGCTGAGCTTGTTCGTCCTGACCGGTTTTCCCCTTGGTATCCTGTCGGTCACGACCGCGCATATCGCCTTTTGCATTTCGTTCGTGACGGTCGTCGTTGGGGCGAGGCTTCGGGGCATGGATCGGCATTTGGAGGAGGCCGCCATGATGTTGGGGGCTGATGAGTGGTCGGCCTTTTGGCGGGTGACGGTGCCGCAGCTCCTGCCGGGCATCGTGGCCGGGGCGCTGTTGGCCTTTACGATGTCGTTCGACGATTACGTGATCACGTCGTTTGTATCCGGGACCGGCTCGGCTACGCTGCCGGTGGTGGTGTACGGCATGGTGCGTCGCAACATCGAGCCTTCGATCAATGCGATCAGCACGATCATTATTGTGGTTACGTCGTTGCTGATCTATGTCGCGGACCGACTGCAGGCCGATCGTCGGGTGCCCGGGGGGGCCAAGTCGTAGTCGACTCGCGAGTCCCCGCCTCCTTAGGGTTCTTGGCGCCCTTTCCGCGGTCGGAGTTGGCGCCGTCCTCGTTCTTGATTGGCATCGGTGGCCGGTGGCCTGCCTTCTCGCGGCGATCGGCGCCTTCGCGCCTAGGGACTCATCGAGCATCACGATCACGACGGCCGTAGTCTGTTCCGATTCGCCAAGCTTGCGGCGGTGGGTGTGGGCACGGCCGCGGCAGCTCTTGGCCTGCTGGGGCTGATGTTCTGGGCCCTTGGGCCGGCGCCGATCCTCTGACCAGGGCGATCTCGAACATCCTGCGCCGTCGCCCAATTCAGAAACGGAGCACCCCTTGCCGCATGAGGGCGTGGTCGGGGACTTCGGTGTCGTTCATTGACGACGGCGCGGGCCGGCCGAAATACGACTCCGTTGGCCGGATCTACCCGTCCGCGAGGCCCCGAGCTAGGTTGCGCCATGATCTGTTGGGCTCTACCATCGCTCGCGGCCATCGTCCTGGGTGTGGGCACCGTGGTCGGTCAGTCGTCCGATTGGCCTAGCTACGGTCGCGACCCGGGCGGGACGCGCTACGCCCCAGCCAAGCAGATCAATCGGAAGAACGTTAGGCGTTTGGCGACGGCGTGGACCTACCACACGGGTGAAGTCCTCCCCGAATTCGCGACCGCCAAGAAGACCGCCTTCGAGGCCACCCCGCTGGTGGTCGACGGAACGCTCTATCTCGGCACACCCCTCGGTCGGGTGATCGCGCTCGATCCGGAATCCGGTCGGGAGCGCTGGGTCTTCGATCCCAAGATCCGCCGCGACGTCCGCTATGGCGACTTCGCCAATCGGGGCGTCTCGACCTGGCTTGATTCGACCGCCGCGGTCGGGAACCCCTGTCGCCGCCGGATCTACATCGCCAATCCCCAGTCGCAGTTGATCGCGGTCGATGGTCTGACCGGCGAGCGGTGCCGAGACTTCGGAGTCGACGGGGTGATCGATCTGGTCGCCGGCCTCCGGATCGCGCCGTTCGAAAAGGCCGGCTATTCGATGACCTCACCCCCGGCGGTGATCAACGGACTGGTGGTGGTCGGCTCCTCGATCGGGGATAACAGCCGCCCCAACCCGGCAAGCGGCGAAGTGCGGGCCTACGACGGGCGCACCGGCGCCCTCAAGTGGAGCTGGGATCCGATTCCCCAGGACACCGCCGATCCAGCCTACGCCGAGTGGGGCGGGGAGCTGGCCCATCGCACCGGCGGCGCCAACGCCTGGTCGCTGCTGGCTGCGGATGCTGAGCGCGACCTGGTCTTCGTTCCGACCGGCAGCGCGGCGCCCGACTACTACGGGGTTCTCCGATTGGGTCAGAACCGCTACGCCAACTCCATCGTGGCCCTGCGGGCCTCGACCGGCAAGGTGGTGTGGTCGTTTCAGACGGTCCACCACGATCTCTGGGACTACGAC